>JACVCQ010000496.1 GCA_016741945.1 Chitinophagaceae bacterium | reverse complement strand
CCTTTAGTTTCTTTGGTTTATACGGCTTTAATAAATCCATGAAGGACCCGGTACGAGATAGTACACAATGGAACGATGACAATCCCAACTTCAAATTGGATGCTCGGGGAGAAACAGGTGTTGTAGGACTTTCACATCAATTCTTTTTTAATCAAAAGAGCTATATCAAAACCATCGTAGCAGCCAGTGGTACCAACTATACTAATAATTATGATACATTGGATCCGTCAGATAACTATAAACTAATACCGGCAGGAAGATCCAATCAACAAGATAGAGCTTATAGATTTTCCATTTTGTATAATAATAAAGTCAGTGCCGCAAAAACATTACGTGCTGGTATTATTGCAAGCCATCTAACCTATCAATTTTATGATCGATATTATGATGAGGTAGATAAAGTATGGAAAACACTTTTTGATACCAAAGGAAGTACACAGCAATACCAAGCCTATATACAATGGAAGCAAAGATTGAGTCAGGCATTTGCCTTACATATGGGTATACATGGTTCATTATGGAATTTGAATAAAACCTATAGTCTTGAGCCTAGAATAGGATTTACCTATCAAAAAAGTGCTAACCAGACATTTACCTTGGCAGCAGGTTTATTTGCCAGACCTGAACATATTAGTACCTATGTTTTTGATGGTAAGCCAAGTGGTTCCGGAAACAATCGACAAAACAGAGACCTGGAAATGCAAAAAGCTGCCCATGTGGTATTAGGGTATGAACGTAGTTTTACCAATAGCTGGCGAACAAAGATTGAAGCGTATTATCAACATTTATATGATGTACCCGTAGAGCAAAAAGCAGGTAGTTGGTTTTCAATGCTCAATGCGACCAGTGTATACGATCTAATAGATATTGGTAAGTTGGTGAATCAAGGTAAAGGCAAAAACTATGGTGTAGATATTACAATCGAGAAACCATTTAATAAAAGTTATTACGTAATGTTAACTGCTTCTTTATTTTCATCCAAATACACCAGTTTTGAAAAGAAGGAGTTCAATACCCGCTTTAACAGAGGCAATCAATTAAATATTGTTTCCGGTAAAGAGTGGAAAATGGGTAAGAACAAAAAAAATATACTGGCTTTGAATGGAAAAGTATTGACAGGTGGTGGTTTGCGAATTTTACCGATTGATCTGGAAGCTTCAAAACAAGCGGGCAAAGTAACATTTTTAAAAGACAAATACTTCTCTGAACAAGGACCGGTTTATTTTAGAGTTGATTGGGGAATTAGTTATAAAATGAATAAATCAAAGAGTACCCATACAATTATGTTGGATGTACAAAATATAACCAATCATCAAAATCTATTTTATGACTGGTATGACAATTCATCACAAAGTATAAAGCGTGTATACCAAATGGGCTTTTTCCCGATAGTGAATTACCGAATAGAGTTTTAGTATCATTCCATTGATGATATTAGTGCTATCAATAAAACGCTTAAGAATAGGGGTTTTATATTTACAAGCAATAGTGTAGCTGTAAAATGATAAAGGGTAGAAATTTGTATCCTATTCAAAGAACAAATTCCTACCCTTCATCATGCTGGCAGAGAGGAAGGGATTCGAACCCTCGATACGGTTTCCCGTATACACACTTTCCAGGCGTGCTCCTTCAACCACTCGGACACCTCTCTCTGTGTAATAAAATAATTAAATAAAGATCTAACGTAGAGGAAGGGTTTCCAATGCCAACGTTTCAGTGGGCATTGATACGATTCCCGTTTATACACTTTTTCCCGACTAAGTCGGGGCTCCTTCAATCCGCCTAGGCGGAACACCTCTCTGTTTCTTTTAAAGGATGGCAAAAATAGCGTATAGCAACTCAGTTTCCGAATATTTTTTGAGCATTGGCGGTTGTAATAGACGCCACTTCCTCTAAAGACGCTTTTTTTACTTCTGCAAGCTTTATCGCTATTTCAAGCAAATAGCTGCTTTCATTTCTTTTACCGCGATAGGGAACCGGACTTAAATAAGGGGCATCTGTTTCCAATACAAAGGGGTCCAAGCCGATTCCTTCCAA
>JACVCQ010000012.1 GCA_016741945.1 Chitinophagaceae bacterium | reverse complement strand
GTATCAGTGAATGCAGCTTCTATTGATACGGACATTAAGGCCCGTGATAATCATTTGAAAAAAGAAGATTATTTTTATGTAGAACGCTACCCGAAAATTAGTTTTATATCAAAGACTATAATAAAAGAGGGGGCTGGGCAATATAAGGTTACCGGTATGCTTGAGATCAAAGGAGTCAATAAGGAGATCAATTTTACATTTACTGCAAACCCAGTAGCAGATGGATACGTATTTAAAGGTGGGTTCAGGATAAATAGAAAAGATTTTAAAGTTGGCGGAAAAAGCCTGATATTGTCTGATCAACTATCAGTTAACCTCTCGGTTTCGGCTAGAAAAAACTAATAAAAGAAAACCTACTTATGCAAATTGCTTTTGCTATTAAAAACGTGTTTGTCCAACTACACGAAACTTTAGATAAGCTAAATGCTGAACAATATACACAACCCAGTAAATCTTTGTTTAATGCAACCATTGGTCAACATGTAAGACATATCGTTGAGCTATTCCAATGTTTAGAAAATGGTTATGAAAATGGTGTTGTAAATTACGAGCAAAGAAAACGTGACAAGAATATTGAAACGAATAAACAATTAGCGATTCAACTTTTACATGAAATCAGTAATCGACTGATTAGAGAAGACAAACTTATTCAACTTGAAATGAGTTATGATGATTTGTCAAATGAAACAGTCCTTGTCAATAGTAACTATTACCGCGAAGTTGTATATAATCTCGAACATACCGTACATCACATGGCCTTAATTCGTGTAGGTGTAACTGAAGTTTCTGATCTGGTTTTACCGGATAGCTTCGGTGTGGCATCTTCTACCATCAAACATCGCGATACATGTGTACAGTAACTTATATACCTGTAGGTGATAAGATATTGCTTACTTCCAATCGAGATGAAAAAGGTGTCAGGAAAAAAGCCTTGGCTCCCATTGTTCATACTGTTGAGCAGATGAAAATATTATCTCCTTTGGATGCAGAAGCGGGGGGAACATGGATTGGTGCTTCGGAAGTTGGAACAGTGATGGTATTATTGAATGGCGGTTTCATAAAGCATGAACCTGCTGCAGCTTATCGAAAAAGTAGGGGATTGATATTTCTAGATATCCTATCACAGGAAGATGTACTATCTGCATATAAAAAAATAAACCTCTTAGGTATAGAACCTTTCACATTGATCATTTTGGAAAAGGGACAATTGTTTGAATGCAGATGGAGCGGAGAAGAAAAATATATTCGAGAGGTAGACCCTGGTCAACCACACATATGGTCATCGGTTACTTTATATACACAAGAGATCATTCAAAAAAGAGAGCATTGGTTTACTGAGTGGTTACATCAACATCCACAGCCAAGCTCCGAAGATGTTTTATCGTTTCATTTATTTGGTGGGAATGATGATCGGGAGAATGGAATTCGTATGAACCGTAATAACGAAATGCTCACGGTAAGTGTTACCAATATCATTGGTGATAAAACATCAGCGAACATGTTTTACAAGGATATCATTCATCAGGAGCAATCTCAATTATCAGTTTCATTTGTACAGCAACAGCCTGTTTCTTAACTTTCAGGCATGTCGTTGATTAGGAAGCTAAAGTATCATCCTTTTTTTATCAGACTTTTGAACTGGGAGTATTGGTCATTCAATGTGTTGTATGCGCCTTTATATCCTTATTGGTTCTGGCTATGTTTTAAAGCCAGGGCTTTCTTTTATATCAATGCTACCAACCCGGGTATTCCTAATGGTGGTTTTTTAATGGAGAGTAAAAAAGAGATCTACGATATACTACCTTTCGGATCTTACCCCACCACATTATTTTTTGTAGCCGGCACCAAGTCTGAAACAGTGATCAATCGTCTTCAAAAAGAAAATCTTTACTTTCCTCTAATCGGTAAACCGGATATTGGTATGAGAGGGATGAGTGTAAAAAAGCTAGAAAACGAAGAAGATGTAAAAGCATATGTTCAACATGCAGATTTTGATTTTCTGATACAGTCTTATATCCCCTTTGAAGAAGAAGTAGGCATATTTTATTATCGCATTCCGGGAGAAGAGAAAGGAAAGATTACAGGTATTGTAGGAAAGGAATTCCTTTCTGTAATCGGTGATGGTGTTTCTACTATTGATCAACTATTACAACTGGATCCTAGGTATATTCTTCAACTCCCGGTACTTCGAAAAACTATGCGTGAAGAGTTAAACATTGTTTTGAATAAAGGCGAACAAAGAGTGCTGGTTCCTTATGGTAATCATGCACGCGGTGCTAAATTTATTGACCTGAGTCATTTGGCGGATGAAAAACTCAATGCGATTATTGATGCATTGGCAAAACAGATTAAGGGATTTTATTATGGCCGAATGGATATACGCTATGAATCTATCGACTTATTACGTGCAGGAAAAAGCTTCATGATCGTAGAATTGAATGGATCTGGAAGTGAACCCACGCATATATATGATCCCAAACATTCTGTTTTTTATGCTTGGAGGGAAATTGCCCGTCATTGGAAGATCATGTGTAAGATCAGTATATTGAATCATGCCAAAGGAGTTCCCTATATGACCAGAACTGAAGGACTCGCAATGTTAAAAGCTAATGCAGCTTTGATTAAAAAAATATCTTAATGACAGATCTTCATTAAAATCAGTCGAGAAATAAATCACTTGTTGAACTGTTGATATATTAATTTGCGCATCAAAATTTATCGGATGTTACATAGTGCTAAAGCTTTTCTTTTCGATTTGAACGGAACCATGATCGATGATATGCAATACCATATACAAGTATGGTTTGATGTATTAACGAAAGATCTTGGTGCAAACTTAACATGGGATGAAGTTGTTCATCAGATGTATGGAAAGAATACAGAATTATTCGTTCGAATATTTGGCCCAGATCGCTTCACGCCCGAAGAAATGCATCATCTATCTATTGAAAAAGAGAAAAAGTATCAAGCATTATACAGACCTGAGCTAAAAGGATTACCCGGATTAGAGCTATTCTTAGAAACAGCAAAACAAAAAGGAATCAAAATGGGAATCGGCTCTGCTGCCATTTTGTTCAATATTGATTTTGCTATTGATGGACTTGGTATCCGACATTATTTTGATTCGGTGGTCGCTGCTGAACATGTAAAAGACAGTAAACCGGATCCCGAAACTTATTTGAAGGGCGCAGCAGAGCTGGGCGTGAATCCTGTGGATTGTATTGTTTTTGAAGATGCGCCAAAAGGTGTAGAAGCAGCGTTGAACGCAGGAATGAAATGTGTGGTATTAACAACTATGCATGAGAAGGAGGAGTTTAGTATCTATCCTAATATCATTACTTATACGAAGAACTATATCAATCTGCTACCCATATTGGATAAGTAGTTGTAAAACGGTTGATCATTGATCCTGTTTTATACAACGCTTACTTCTTCATAAGTACTTCTGAAATAGTCATCCACATATTCACTCGGAGATTTTCCGATGACGGATTTGAATACCCGATTGAAATTTGTCACAGTATTGAATCCACAGTTATAAGCAATGGTAGAGATGCTGACACTATCGCTATCACCTGTGATCAATTTTTTACAAGCTTCATTGATGCGAACTTCATTCAGAAAGGAAACGAATGTGTGTAAAGTTCTTTTCTTGAAGTAACGACAAAAAGCTTGGGGTGTCATATGCGCTTGCTGAGCAACATCTTCCAGCGTAATCGTTTTTGCATAATTGGCCATGATATAATGATAAATATGGCTTAAGCGGATACCATCATGCTCACTTACAGTGGTTAAATTGGAAATGCTGGATAATTCTTTAAGCTTAGGTATAGTGGTAAATTTTTTCAGGATATCAATAAAAGCAATCATTTGGTCAGCTCCCTGACTTTTACTTACAATCTGCATTTTATGTGCTACAGCTGCAATATGTTCAGATGAAATGACAAACCCATTGTTGTGTTTTTGAAGAAAGGTTTGAACAGGTTTCATTTCAGCAAGATCAAACAACCCTGACAATTTTCCATTGGGATTAAAGTGAATGGTAATGGCCTGCACTTTTCTTTTACTTTTCGGCGAAAAATAAGCAGGATCACTTTTGAAAACATGGGGTTGATTGGCACCGAGATAATAAATTTCATTCGGACCAAAAGGATACATATTATTATCTACTACAAGTGTACCTTCTCCTTTTTGGATCCATGTCAATTGGATCTCATCATGTCTGTGCAGATGAGGATAGAAATAAGGCAACACCTCATGTTGAACAATGATGTTTTTATCTCCCGGAACAGGGATCGTGAATTGTAAGACTTTCATAACAACAGCATTGGTCAGGCAAAGTAATCATTTAGAACTACCAATTTTCACTTAAAATAGCCTGATTTTGGAAAAAGACAGATAAAATACTTGAAACGATGCTAATACCAGTTAAAAATATTATTAAAATGCATGAAGGTTAAAATCTGTACATCATTCGTCAATAGCGGAAAACTATCTACTTGTGTACCCGATTAGTTTTATAAGCATAAAATATTAGTATGGCCAATTTGACATGGAAGGGTGTTTATCCTGCTCTTCTCACACCATTTAAACAGGATGATGCTGTTGATTTTGATTTGTATCAAAAAAATCTCCGCGCACAATTGGATGCTGGCGTTGATGGGATCATTCTTGGCGGCTCTCTTGGTGAAGCAAGTTCTCTTTCTAATGGAGAAAAAAGAGATCTCTTATTGTATTCTAAGGAGCATATCCCAAAAGATTTTCCTGTCATCATCAATATTGCAGAGCAAACCACTAAAGCCGCTATTCAGCTGGCGCAGGATTCGGAGAAAAATGGAGCTGATGGATTGATGTTATTACCGCCCATGCGTTACTACGCAGACAGTAAAGAAACATTGGAGTATTTTAAGGCAGTAGCAGCTTCCACTTCTTTACCCATCATGATCTATAACAATCCGGTTGACTATAAGATTCATGTTACCTTGGATATGTTTGAATCCATGGTACCCTACAAAAATATTCAGGCGGTAAAAGAATCTACGCGGGATATTTCCAATGTAACCAGAATGATCAATCGTTTTGGCGATCGCTTTCATATTCTTTGTGGTGTTGATACCTTGGCCATGGAAAGTCTGTGTATGGGTGCAGATGGTTGGGTGGCCGGTTTAGTAGATGCTTTTCCAAAAGAAACAGTAGCTGTTTATCGTTTAGTAAAAGCGGGAATGATCGAGGAAGCCTTAAAGATCTATCGTTGGTTCCTGCCGTTACTGGAGTTGGATATTCATCCAAAACTGGTTCAGTATATCAAGCTGGCTGCAACACATACCGGTATTGGATCAACGCATGTAAGAGCGCCACGTTTGCCACTGGAAGGTGAAGAGCTGAAACGTGTGACAACTATTATAGAAACGGCATTGGCCAATCGTCCGGCATTGCCAGATTATTTGAACCTGAAACACAAGTAGGATGCTACAAGGACAAAACGTTGTCGGATTTGAAGTAACTGCAAAAGGCAAAGCATCATTTCAGTCTTTTAGCACCCTTCAAGGAACATATTTACCGGAACATTTTCATGTTGCTACCGATGAAGAAATCGAAGCAGCGATCGCGAAATCGGTAACTGCTTTCGCAATTTTCAGTAAGAACAGTTTTGTACAAAGAGCCGTTTTTCTGGAAGCGATAGCAGAAGAGATTTTGAACATCGGAGATTTTTTATTGGAAAGAGCCAATCTGGAAACAGCATTACCGTTGCCTAGATTAACCGGTGAAAGAGATCGTACCATCAATCAACTGAAACTATTTGCATCACTATTGAGAGAAGGCTCTTGGGCAGACGCTGTGATAGATACAGCAATGCCCGATAGAAAGCCACTGCCTCGCTCAGATATCAGAAGAATATTGCAGCCTGTTGGACCAGTGGCCGTATTTGCTGCAAGCAATTTCCCTTTTGCTTTCTCTACGGCAGGAGGAGATACCGCCTCAGCATTGGCCGCGGGTTGTCCGGTCATTGTGAAAGCACACAGTTCTCATGCGGGTACCAATGAACTTATGGCAAATGCCATCAGAAAAGCTGCTGAAAGAACAGGGATGCCTGATGGAGTATTTTCTTCACTGAATGGGGAAGGTGCTGTGTTGGGACAAAGACTTGCTTTGGAGCCATCCATCAAAGCCATTGGCTTCACCGGTTCTTATCGCGCAGGTATGGCATTGTACACTACCGTTACACAGAAAAGAAAAGAGCCGATACCATTGTATGCAGAGATGAGTAGCATCAATCCGGTGGTGCTATTACCGGAAACATTAGCTTTGAAAACATCGGAAACAGCTACTGCTTTAGCGTCATCCATTACTTTGGGTGTTGGGCAGTTCTGTACCAATCCGGGTTTATTATTTGTCATCAGATCAAAAGCTTCAGAGGCATTTACTGAATCATTGATAGCAGCACTTTCAAATGCAGCAGCGGCTACCATGTTGAATCAGCATATCTGTAAAGCATACTATGCAGACAGAGCAAGGATCGGACAATCCAAAGGAGTAGAAGCATTATTCTCGGGAGAAGATCTGGAGCGAGCATATAAAGGAAGTCCGACCTTATTCACTGTCGATGCACAGGATTTTATACAAGACTCATCCTTACAAGATGAAGTATTTGGTCCATGCTCATTGATCGTAGTTTGTGATGACAGATCACAACTGGAAACAGCTTTACAAACATTACATGGACAATTGACCGGTTCTGTATTTGGCAATACCGATGAGTTGAAAAGATATTCATCAGTAGTAGATATTTTACAACAAAAAACAGGCAGGATCATTTTCAATAATGTACCTACTGGTGTAGAAGTGTGTCATGCAATAGTACATGGAGGTCCATTCCCGGCTACTACGGATGCAAGAACCACATCTGTTGGAACAGAAGCGATTCGAAGATTTGTAAGACCGGTTTGTTATCAGGATTGTCCAAAGGAGTTATTGCCTTTTTATTTGCAAAATGAAAATACAGCAGGTATCATGCGTAAAGTCAATGGTGTTTACACTCGTGATATTATCTGATTACATTTGATTGACCAACGAAATATCATAATGGCACATAAAAAATTCTTTTGTATTGATGCACATACTTGCGGTAATCCTGTTCGTCTCGTAGCAGGAGGTGGCCCTTTACTGGAAGGTAATTCCATGATGGAAAAGCGATTGCATTTTCTACGTGAATATGATTGGATCAGAAAAGGATTGATGTTCGAACCACGTGGACATGATATGATGAGTGGAAGTATTCTATATCCACCTCATGACCCGCAAAATGATATCGGTGTATTGTTCATTGAAACCAGTGGTTGCCTACCCATGTGTGGACATGGAACCATTGGTACCATTACCATTGCCATTGAAGAAGGGTTGGTAACACCCAAAACACCGGGGCAATTAAGAATTGAAACGCCTGCAGGTTTGGTACTCATTGAATACAAGCAAGAAGGCAAAAAAGTATTGTCAGTTAAGCTCACCAATGTTCCTGCATTTTTATATGCTTCCAATTTAGAAGTGGAATGTCCGGATCTTGGCAAGATCAAAGTAGATGTTGCTTATGGTGGTAATTTTTATGCCATTGTAGATCCACAGGAAAATTTTCCTGGCATTGAACATTTTACTGCCGATCAATTGATCTCATGGAGTAGGGTCTGCAGAAAATTATTGAATGAACAATATAGTTTTATTCATCCTGAAAATGAAAATATCAAAGGGTTAAGTCATTTGTTATGGACAGGCAAACCCATTGCACCCACATCAACAGCACGCAATGCTGTATTTTATGGTGATAAAGCCATTGATCGTTCTCCTTGTGGTACCGGCACCTCGGCACGTATGGCACAGTGGTATGCAAAAGGGAAACTGAAAAAGGGAGATGCATTCATTCATGAAAGTATTATTGGTTCCACTTTTACCGGAAGGATTGAAGCAGAAACTACGGTAAATGGACAACCGGCTATTGTTCCAAGTATTGAAGGGTGGGCAAGGGTAACAGGATATAATACGATCATCATAGATGATGAAGATCCCTATGCACATGGGTTTCAAGTGATATAAATATTGGGTCATTGAAATTTTATACAACGAACTACCAAAACAGCGATATGAAAAAACAACTATGGGTCCTTGTACTGCTGGTAGCAGTCACTATGTTCTGTGCATTGCCACAACAAGCACATGCACAGGTTTCAAAAGAGAGCTATGTTCCTTGTCAGGAAATGCCAACATTGATTCAGCAATATGCTGCAGACAATCGTACACTAAGCAGGTATTATAGTCCTGCTTCTTCAAGAGGTGGTGGTTTTGGAGGAGGTGCAGATGCGAGTATTGGTTCACCGGAGAAAAACAAACGTCTGCAGCAGTTGGTACAGGAGTATCAAAAAAAAATAGCGGCTGTTGATTTTAAAAATCTTTCACAGGAGTGTAAAGTAGATTATATCTTATTTAAGAGAGATCTGACCGAACGAATGGAACAATTGATTACAGAAGCCAAAGAAGTTTCAAAAATTAGTCAGTGGCTTCCATTTGCGTCAAAAGTATATGCGTTGGAGCAGCAACGAAGAAGAGGCTATCAGCCCAATGCAGAAGAAGTAGCAAAAGATTGGGCGGCCATGATCAAAGAGATCAAATCTTTACAATCAAAATTAAAAGAAGAAAAAGTGATCGATGCTGAATCTGTGTACACAGCGGGTGAAGTGATCAACAACCTTCGTCAGACCTTACAAAGTGTTTTTGATTTTTACAATGGGTATGATCCCATGTTTACCTGGTGGGTGCCTGTTGTACATAAATCTTTAGATGAGGCTTTAACAGCTTATGCAGGCGTATGGAAAACAAAAGCCAATAGCGCATTGACGGCAAGTGATAACAGTGGTATCATTGGTGTACGTGCCGGAAGGGAAAATTTGGTGAAGCAATTGCAAAGTGAAATGATTCCCTATACCCCTGAGGAGTTGATTGATATCGCGAATAAAGAATTTGCATGGTGTGATACTGAAATGTTGAAAGCTTCCAGAGAAATGGGTTTTGGTGATAACTGGAAAGCAGCATTGGAAAAAGTAAAGACTTTGTATGTGCCACCGGGTAAACAACCTGAAGCTATTTTAAAATTGTATACTGAGTCCATTGATTTTCTCAAAAAGAATAAGCTCATCACCATTCCACCATTGGCAGAAGAAACCTGGGGTATGATGATGATGTCTCCGGAAAGACAATTGATAGCCCCTTTCTTTTTAGGAGGTGCCGATATCATCATCTCTTATCCCACCAATACCATGGCATATGAAGACAGGATGATGAGCATGCGTGGTAACAATCCGCATTTTTCAAAAGCAACAGTACATCATGAATTGATTGCGGGACATAACCTGCAACAGTTTGTGAATACAAGAACCAGAACCTATCGCAATTTTGGTACTCCATTTTGGGGCGAAGGATGGGCATTGTATTGGGAATTGATTTTATGGGACATGCAGTTTGCTAAAACACCGGAAGACAGAATTGGCATGCTCTTCTGGCACATGCATCGTTGCGCCAGAATTATTTTCTCTTTGAATTATCATATGGGTAAATGGACTCCCCAACAGTGTATTGATTTTTTGGTAGACAGAGTTGGTCATGAAAGAGCGAATGCAGAAGGTGAGGTTCGTCGTTCATTTACAGGTCGTTATCCGCCGCTGTATCAGCTGGCCTATTTAACAGGGGGCAGACAATTCTATGCTTTGAAAAAAGAATTGGTAGATAGTGGTAAGATGACCTACAAACAATACCACGATGCAGTAATGTCGTTGAATAGTATGCCTGTTGAAATGGTAAGAGCAATTTTGACCAAACAGCCGTTGATTGAGAATTTTAAGACTAATTGGAGATTTTATAGTGAGTAGTTTTTTATTCCCTTCACTTGAGGCATGAGGAAAACTACCCTTCGTCGTCATTTCCGACTTGCGTCGGAAGACTTCTCAGGGTGACGGTTGTGAAGTTGAGCGACTTGCGATGCTGATTGGCAGAGCCAATCAGCATCGCTTTTTTACCCATCTTTTTTTGTCACCCTGACGAACCTCACGACGAAAGTCGGGAATGGTGAGGAAGGGTCTTCCACTATGACGCTTCTAAAATGAGATAATTGACGAACAAGTGCGTATAAGTGCATGTTAATCACCAAGTCAGCTGATTTCACGTTAAATTTGTACCTCATATCTCATTTATGCAAGCATACTGCCATTCCCTTACACAGTATAAAAGATTGAAGACCAGAGAAGTGCGTATTGGTGATCTGTTGCTGGGTAATTTCCATCCCATCCGTTTACAGACCATGACCACCACCGATACGATGGATACCATAGCTACAGTGGAGCAAAGCATTCGTTGTATTGAAGCGGGGGCAGAATTGGTACGTATTACGGCTCCGAGTAAAAAAGAGGCAGAGAACTTGCTGAACATTAAAAATGAACTCCGTAAAAGAGGATATCATACCCCCTTGGTAGCCGATATCCATTTTACACCCAATGCCGCTGAGATTGCTGCCAGAGTTGTAGAGAAAGTACGTGTGAATCCGGGTAACTATGTCGACAAGAAAAAATTTGAACTGATCGAGTATACGGATGCGGATTATGCAGAAGAGATCGAACGCATCCAAGAGAAATTCACCCCATTGGTACGCATTTGTAAAGAACATGGAACTGCCATGCGTATCGGAACCAATCACGGCTCTCTCAGCGATCGTATCATGAGTCGCTATGGTGATACGCCGATGGGTATGGTTGAAAGTGCGATGGAATTTCTGCGCATCGCTCGCTATGAAAGTTTTCACAACATTGTATTGAGCATGAAAGCCAGCAACCCTCAGGTAATGGTGCAGGCTTATCGTTTGTTGATCCAACAAATGGATGCTGAATTTGGTGAATGTTATCCTTTGCATTTAGGCGTAACAGAAGCCGGTGACGGTGAAGATGGTCGCGTGAAAAGTGCAGCAGGTATTGGTACTTTATTGGAAGATGGAATTGGTGATACTGTTCGTGTGAGTTTAACAGAAGACCCTGAATTTGAAATTCCCGTTTGTCGTGATCTTGTAAAACGTTATACAAGTTCAACCAGACAAACACAACATATTCCGGCTATTGAAAAGCTCACTTATAATCCGTTCAACTATCAAAGACGTGAAAGTTTTGAAGTGAGTAATATCGGCGGAAAACAAGTACCGGTTGTGATTGCCGATCTCAGTAAGTTGGATGCACTGACACCTGAAAAACTCAGTGCTGTTGGATATACCTATGATGCTGCTACTGATAAATGGAATATCAGTGATATGGCAGCAGACTATATTTTCACCGGAGAGCAAATACCTGATTTTGCTTTACCGGGGACTTTAAAAGTGATTGTGGATACCAGTACCTGGCAAAAAGCAACGGATCATGATAAATGTTTTCCCATTAATGATGTGAAAGGTTATCTCAATGGTTCAGCAAAAAGTCAGCAGTTAAATTTTGTGATGTTGGACTGTTACAATGATGGTACACTTGCTACTGCTGCTGAATTACAACAACTCGCTGCCGATAAAACCGTAGTACTTTGTTTGAGCAGCACCAATGATCACGCTATGCCTTCTGTGCGCAGGGCTTTTGTAGAGCTCATGCAACAGCAAGTGAATAATCCCGTGGTACTGATCGTTGACAGTAACTGGCAAACCGCTGATGAACATCTCATTCATTATGCAACCGAGGCAGGTGCTTTATTACTTGATGGTTTTGGTGATGGAGTTTGTTTTGGGATGACTGTCAACAGTTACTTACAGCAATCAGAAAAAGGTCATGCAGATACCAGTGGCAGAAATTATGTGACCAATACTTCAGTAGAACAATTCATCAACAGCACTGCCTTTAGTATTCTGCAAGCAACCCGAACACGTATTTCCAAAACAGAATATATTTCTTGTCCGAGTTGCGGAAGAACTTTGTTTGACCTGCAAGAGACCACCGCTAAGATTCGCTCGGTTACCCATCATTTGAAAGGTGTGAAAATTGCCATCATGGGATGTATTGTGAATGGTCCGGGTGAAATGGCGGATGCTGATTTTGGATATGTGGGAAGTGGTGTTGGTAAGATCACTTTGTACAAAGGAAAAGAAGTAGTCAAACGAAATGTAGACAGTGAAGTGGCAGTGGATGAGCTGATCAATTTATTAAAAGAAAATGATGCGTGGGTAGAACCGGCATCTTAAATAATTTTAAATAGCATGGGGCTTAAGCCCCATGCTATTTAAAATTGATCATGGAAGGGGTAATTATTATGCAAACAGACTTTCTCGTTATAGGTTCAGGTATTGCAGGGCTTACGTATGCGCTGAAAACAGCCCGTCATTTTCCGGATAAAAAAATTACGGTCATCACCAAAACACAGGCTGATGAAACCAATACCAAATATGCACAAGGAGGTATTGCAGGTGTTTGGGATGAGAACAGAGATAGTTACGAAAAACATATTGAAGACACATTAATAGCGGGCGATGGTTTATGTAATGAGTCGATTGTAGAGATTGTGGTGAAAGAAGGTCCGGAAAGAATTCGGGAGATCATTTCTTATGGTGCTGAATTCGATAAGGATGAAAAAGGGGAATACAGTTTAGGTAAGGAGGGTGGACATAGTGAAAACAGAATTTTACATCATAAAGATGTGACCGGACAAGAAATGGAACGCGCTTTATTAGATGAGATGGCGCAGGTGTCGAATATTGAGCTGATCAATCATTGTTTTGTAGTTGATATTCTCACGCAACACCATTTGGGTTTTCTGGTAACAAAGTCTACAGTAGATATTACTTGTTATGGGGTGTATGTACTGAACCTCCACACGAATAAAATTGAAAAAATTCTTTCCAATATTACTTTATTGGCAACAGGTGGTTGCGGACAAGCCTATAGAACCACTACCAATCCTAAGATTGCTACGGGAGATGGTATTGCCATGGTGAACCGAGCAAAAGGAAGAATTGAGAACATGGAGTTTATTCAGTTTCATCCAACCGGTTTATATGAACCCGGTACATCTCCTTCTTTTTTAATTACGGAAGCGGTACGTGGTGATGGTGGTATCCTACGGAACAAACATGGTGAGGCATTCATGGAGCGTTATGATGTACGTAAAGACCTGGCACCGCGTGATATTGTAGCAAGAGCTATCGATAATGAAATGAAACGAACCGGTACAGAATATGTGTATTTAGATTGCAGGCATATGGATCGGGAAAAATTCATTCATCATTTTCCCAATATCTATGAGAAATGTATGAGTATGGGTATCGATGTTCTACAACACATGATACCGGTAGCTCCTGCAGCTCATTACAGTTGTGGTGGTATTAAAACTGATGAGTATGGGAGAACTTCTATTCGTAACTTATATGCCTGTGGAGAATGTGCCAGTACAGGGTTACACGGTGCTAATCGATTAGCGAGTAATAGTTTATTGGAAGCGATGGTATTTGGACATCGTTGTTATTTGGATAGTATTGAAGTTATTCACAATACCAACATTCAACACAGTATTCCCGATTGGAAAACCACCGGAACCACTGAGCCTCGTGAAATGATCCTCATCACCCAAAGTTTGAAAGAGTTGCAACAGATCATGAGCGATTATGTGGGTATCGTAAGAACTGATGTTCGTTTGGAACGCGCTATGAAACGTTTGGATTTGTTATATGCGGAAACAGAAGAATTGTATCGTTCTACCAAAGTATCTCCACAGTTATGCGAGTTGAGGAATCTGATTACAGTGGGTTATCTCATTGTAAAAGGAGCACAGTTTAGAAAAGAGAGTAGAGGGTTGCATTACAATACCGATCATCAAGAGAAGAGTGCTTTGTTGCAAAATATTATACTTTAATCTGTGATTTTTTGATCTTTGATTTATGAAATGAAAAGTCAAAAATCAAAAAATACGTAGATCAAGAATTCAGAGATCAAAAAATCAAAGATCCATGTACACCATTATATCAGGCTTATTTTATTTACTCTCACGGCTGCCCTGGTGGTTGTTGTACTTGATTGGTGATGGTATTTATATGTTACTGTATTATGTATTTGGTTATCGGAAGAAAATTGTGGCTGCTAATTTAGTAATTGCATTTCCAGAAAAGACTGCAGCTGAAAGAAAGCAGATCGAAAAAAAATTCTACCACAATTTCGTTGATACTTTTATAGAAACGATCAAATTATTCTCGGTATCCGAGAAAGAATTGAGAAAAAGATTCAGTTGTAATATTGAAGTGTTGAATGATCTTTTTGCCGGAGATCAAAACGTGCAGATTGTCAGTGGACATTATTTCAATTGGGAGTATGCAAATCTGGGAGTTGCAATGGATAGTAAATTCCCATTTGTTGCTGTTTATATGCCTTTGAGCAATAAAGTATTTGATAAGCTGATCTATAAATTCAGAACTCGTTTCGGTACATTGTTGGTTCCTGCCAATGAGTTCAAACAAAACTTCCATCAATATGCCAGAAACCGATATGCATTGGCATTGGTGGCAGATCAAAATCCGGGTAATCCGGCAAAAGCTTACTGGACAAATTTCTTTTCAAAGCCTGCACCTTTTGCACGTGGTCCGGAGAAGGGTGCAAAGATGAATAATACGGCCATTGTGTATGCTCACTTTTATAAAGTAAAACGTGGGTATTATCGATTGGATTTCGAATTGATCACAACATCACCAAACGATTTTGCTGAAGGTGAACTCACTAAGTTGCTTGTAAAAAAAGTAGAAGACTCCGTTCGTAAAATCCCGGATAATTATCTATGGAGCCACAGAAGATGGAAACACAGTGATCAGGCAGAGAAGTATAAGCACTTGATGGTTTGATGTAGGATGTAGGATGTCTGATGTAGGATGTCTGATTTGAAAGATCACAACAAATCAGACATCCTACATCAGACATCAGAAATTAATTCAACACTGCTGTTGTTTTCTCAATACTGAATTTATCTTTCAATTCTTTGATCTGTCCCCAACCGCCCAATACATTTCTGAGGTTGTGGATGCCTTGTTTTTTCATGAGGGAGGCTGCGATTACACTTCTGTAACCACCGGCACAATGCACATAAATATTGTGGTTGTCTTCCAGATGCGCCATACTTCCCGGATCAATGAGCTCATCTAATGGAATATTCAATGCTTCTTTGATATGTCCATCAGCATATTCAGGTACTTTTCGTACATCCACAATTACGAGTTGCGGATCAAAAGGCATATCCATGGCCAGTTCATCCGCTTCTACATCAATGATCATGTCTGTGGGCTCACCTTTATTTTTCCAATGCTCAAATCCACCTGCAAGGTGACCGCCGAATTTTTCAAAACCTACCCTGGCCAAACGAACAATGCTTTCTTTTTCTTTACCGGGTTCGGTTACTAGTAAGATCTCTTTATCAAAAGGCAATAAACTTCCCGCCCATTCTGCAAAGCGTCCTTCGAGACCAATAAAAATAGATCCCGGTATAAATCCTTCCGTGAATACAGAGGCTTTACGTGTATCGAGAATAAAAGTAGTATCATTCTTTGCTTTCTTTTTAAAAGCTTCTATATCCAATGCTTCCATTCCTTTTTCCAATACAGCATTCAGACTTTCGTAACCCTCTTTATTGATCTGGGCATTGATGGGGAAATATTGAGGCGGAGCTGCAAGTCCGTCAGTAACGGCTTTGATAAAATCTTCTTTGCTTTGTTGTTGCAAAGCATAGTTTGAAGCTTTCTGTTCCCCGATCGTACTGAAGGTTTCAGGTCCTAGATTTTTTCCGCAGCTACTTCCGGCTCCATGGGCAGGATAAACAATCACATGATCAGCTAATGGCATGATCTTGTTTTGTAAGCTATCATACATCATACCCGCCAAATCTTCCATAGTCATTTCTTTGCCTTTTTGAGCAAGATCAGGTCTACCTACATCTCCTACAAACAAAGTATCACCGGTAAATATTGCATGTTCTTTTCCGTTTTCATCTTTCAATAAATAACAACTACTTTCAAGTGTATGTCCGGGTGTATGTAATACTTCCATGGTGAGCGCACCAATCGAGAAAATTTCGCCATCTTTTGCCACATGAACAGGAAAGTTGGTGCTGGTACCCGGCCCATATACAATGGTAGCACCTGTTGCTGCAGCAAGATCAAGATGACCACTCACAAAATCAGCATGAAAATGTGTTTCAAAGATGTAGCGGATGGTACTATTTCTTTCTCTGGCCAAATTCAGGTATTCATCGATATCCCTCAATGGATCTATTACAGCTGCAATCCCGTTATTTTCAATATAATATGCGGCTTCACTTAAACAGCCGGTATATAATTGTTGTACAAACATATTCCTGAGTTTAAGGCAAAGATAGTCCAATGATCAAGCCGGAATAGCAGATCACAGTGAAAAACGGCATTCTGTCAGTTAAAAAATCAGCCTACGAGCGATTCTACAAAACCTACCACCTCATTTAAGCGTGCATAGTTAACGGAGTAGAAGATGAATTTACCATCACGTGTAGTACTTACAATACCTGCCCTTCGGAGTATAGCAAGGTGTTGAGAGGCTACAGACTGCTCCAAGCGAAGTTTTACATAAATTTCTGTAACCGTCATTTTTTGATGATCGTCAAGTAATTTAATGATTTGCTGTCGGAGTTTGTGATTGATGGATCTAAGTATCAAAGCTGCTTTCTTGGTATGAAGAAAATCTACCTTGATGGGGGATTTGCCATTGTTTAGTACAACGGATTGTAATGATTGA
>JACVCQ010000495.1 GCA_016741945.1 Chitinophagaceae bacterium | reverse complement strand
TAGTACGACACCTACTAATGAGAATCCGACTGTAAAAGCAATCATCATCCAATGAGCACCATAAATATCAGGGAAAAATGAGTGCCATATTGCTACACGAATAAAACCAATCATACCTAATACGGCACCCAGTAATAAACCACTTAAAATTTCTCTGCGTAATACCCGCCACCAATCTGCAATACCAATTTCGCCAACTGCCATGGCTTGAATAATGAGAGTAGATGCTTGCGAACCACTGTTACCTCCACTAGAAATAATTAAGGGAACAAATAATGCTAATACTACTGCTTTGGCAATTTCATCTTCAAAATATCCCATCGCCGTAGCGGTGAGCATTTCTCCTAGGAAAAGAACGATAAGCCATCCGACTCTTTTTCTAAATAGTTTGAATAAGGGAATATCGAGATAGGGCTCATTTAAAGCCTCAGTACCACCTATCTTTTGCATATCCTCACTAAATTCTTCATTGGCTACCCATAACATATCATCTATAGTAACAATTCCCAACAATATATTATGATCGTCTACTACGGGTAAAGCGACCCGATTATTCATTTTAAAGACCTGATTAGCATGTTCTTGGTCGTCATGAACATTTAAGGAAACAACTCGTCCATCAATGACTTCATCCATCCGTTTATCAGGGGCTGCAAGAATTACATCTCTGATCCGGATATCGTCTATCAAAGCACCATGTTCATCTATCACATAGATTACATCAATGGTTTCACTGTTTTTACCGAATTTTCTAATGGTACTGAAAACTTCCGAAACGGTGTTATATGCATACACATACACATAATCAGGTGTCATTAACCGACCTACGCTATCTTCCGGATATCCAAGCATTGACAATGTTATTTTTCTTTCTTCCGGATCTAATAATTTAATGAGGTCTCTGATAGCAGCTTTGGGGAGTTCTTCTAAAAAGTCGGTACGGTCATCAGCCGGTAATTCATTGAGAAGTTCTGCAGTTTTTGAAGATGGAAGTTCTTTAACGATATCTTTTTGTTGGGCAATATCGAGTATCTTAAAAACACTGGCTGCACGATGAATAGCCATATTAGCTATAATCTGTGCTTCATATTCCGGGAAATCATTAATCAGTCCGGCCACGTCACTAATATTCTGGTGATCAAGAAATTCTCTGATCTCCAGTTTATCCTCTTTTTCGATCAGTTGTTCAAACTGTTCATTCAAATCCGGTTGTTCCAATTCCAAAGACATATGTGCAATTTAATAAGTAATACTGAAAGCTCCATTTGGTAGGTTTTTTTGATGCTAGGTCTTTTCAGATGTAACGGTATCTTTACAGACCAAAGAAATATAGTACTTTATGATTCTCCCTATTCTAACGATTGGTCCATCTGAAAATAGAGGTAGGGGTGTTTTTACAACTGAAGATTTAGCTAGTGATACTATCATTGAAATCTCTCCGGTATTGGTGCTGAGTCCGGAAGAAAGAGGTAAAGTAGAACAAACGCTTTTATTCGATTATATTTTTGAATGGGGTGATGAAATGAAAGGGGCTTGTGTTGCTTTAGGATATGTATCAGTATATAATCATTCTTATGCAGCTAATTGTATCTATGAAATGGATTTTGAACATGAATTGATACAGATCAGAACTGTTAAGCCGGTGAAAGCAGGTGAGGAGCTTTTTATTAACTACAATGCTGATCCCGATAATAGTAAACCTATATGGTTCCATGCCACTTAATTCAGATACTTATTCACAATGATAAAGTCCCTTTTCAATAGCAAAGATGGTCATACCTGCTAAGCTGTTTACATTCATTTTTCTAAAAATAACAGATCTATAAGTCTCAATAGTTCTAACACTTAGAGAAAGCTCTTGTGCAATTTCTTTACTGCTTTTATCCTCACATGAAAGTTTAATTAATTTCTTTTCTGTTTCAGAAAAAATTTGCTTTTGCTTTTCGGAAAAAGGATTATAGTATCCTTTTTTTAACATCAATGCAAGTTTACGAGAGGTGCTGTTACAATAAAATATATCCTTTTCATATACTGTATTT
>JACVCQ010000494.1 GCA_016741945.1 Chitinophagaceae bacterium | reverse complement strand
AAAAATTGCTTTGTATCAACCTCGGTTGCAAACTACATGCAAGGATTGAATGGCAGCAGTACCACCAAGGATCTGGAAACAGCATTACAATGGCTACACGGCTATTTTGTGGCACCTAGAAAAGATGCGAATATGTTTGAAGTGATTAAACAGCAGATGAAAGTACAGTTGGCGAATAAAGACAAAGATCCTAATTCAGTTTTTGCAGATTCTGTGAACTATATCATGGGGAATTATCATCCAAGAAGAAAACCATTTTCTATAGAGACGATGAGTCAGTTGGAACTGGATCGTGCATTTGATATTTACAAAGAGCGATTCAGTAATGCCGGACAGTTTACTTTCACTTTTGTAGGAAACTTTGATCTAGAGAATATCAAATCATTAGTAGAAAAATACATTGCTTCACTCCCATCTACCAATCAAAAAGAGCAGTGGAAAGATGTGGGTATCCGTTATCCGAAAGGTGTTGTGAGTAAAGTGATCAGAAAAGGGAAAGAACCCAAAGCCAGTGTACGTTTGGCATTCACAGGTGAAGTGAGTGAGATCAGTGATCTGGATGAATTGCAAGTTGGTCAGCTCACGAAAGCACTATCCATCAAATTAAGAGAAGTATTACGTGAAGATGCCGGGGGTGTGTATGGCGTAGGTGTAGGGGGCGGTTTCAATCGTGAACCAGTGAACAGTTATGGTATCACCATACAATTCGGTTGTGCTCCGGAGAACGTTGACAAACTTATTGCACTGGTAATGGAAGAAATTAAAAACACAAAAGTCAATGGTGTTCCTGCTGTGAATATCGAAAAAGTGGTGGCCGAACAAACCAGAAGTCTGGAAAATGATATCAAAGAGAATAATTTCTGGCGGTTTAGATTGGAACAAAGCTTCTTCCGTGGTACTGACCCAACACAAATCTTACAAGCTGCTGATAAGATCAAACTGATCACAGTGGATAAAACCAAAGAGTTGGCGAATAAATTATTCAATGAGAATAATATGGTGAAGTTGGTATTGTTACCAGAATAGTATTCGCTTCGCATATGAAAAGTCCTTGAAATAAAACTTCAAGGACTTTTTTATTGCCGCTGTCTATAGTACACCCTTTAGAGAAGGCACAGAAGACCACAGAAAATATATTCGGCGCATTTCAGTGCCCTCAGTGGCAATAAAATAGCAAGTTCTACTGCTTACTCTTCTCATCGGCTAATGCACTGCGAATAGTCACAGTTGTGAAATTTCAATTTGACTTGTATTTTGTAAAAAAGTAACCCTATGGCAAAGAGTGCAAATAATCATGAACCTTATGATAACCTCATTATTGATGGATCATACCTGGAACCTCAACTGAGGTTAGACAGCAACTTTACACTATTAGCAGCTAATCTTTTACAGTTTTATCTCATAGCCTGGGATCCTGATGGGAAAAATGAGTATTTCCGTGATTCAGGCAAATCGAACCAGCGATATAAGAATACGTTAATTGACAAATGATGGGTCTTTCACACCGTTAGCTCGAACGATACGCCGGCTACAGCAATAGTGGCATATAACAGTGATAGCATTGTTGTAAGTTTTCGAGGATCGGGTGTCCAAAAAGAAGAAGGTGAAACTGGCTGGTTTGAAGCAAAAGTAGACACACTTAAAAATGTATTGACCGATCTAAATGTTATCAGAATTGCAGACTCTGGTTTCCCCGGAAAATTACATATGGGTTTTCGTAAGCAATATTTAGAAATACGTGATGAAATTTACACGCTTGTTGCTGAAGCACTAACGCAGGGAAGAGGTGCTAAAAAGAAAAAAAATCTATTTATTTCAGGATTTTCTCTTGGTTCCGGAATGGCATCATTATGTCTTTGGGATCTACCTAAAAGATTAGAACAGAACGATATAAAGGTAGATACCTATGGCTACTTGTTTGCTTGTCCTGCAGCCGGCGACCATGAATTCGAAGCTGCATTACATGAATACAACAAAAATATTTTCCATATCGTACATGAAAGAGATGTAGTGGGGCAAGTACCGCATTCATTATTTAAAGAATACAGGGCTACCG
>JACVCQ010000493.1 GCA_016741945.1 Chitinophagaceae bacterium | reverse complement strand
GATTGATGGTATATTGTAAGTTCTTTCCAGTGGCATCAGTCAGCTTGCTGATGATATGTCCATATCCATTGTCAGATTTACGTTCCTTCATTGCTTCCAATGCATTTACACTTACCTGACGAAGCGAACTCGCATCCTCATAACCCGCATTGTTCACTGAGCTATGTTCATTTTCATCCAACTGTAGCCAGATATAGGTTAATACATCCGGAGAGTTGTTGTAATAAGTTACTGTTTCACTTCCTTTGAGTTTGAGATTGGCTTCATCAAGTTCTGCTTTAATGGTATAGTCTGCACGCTGCTGCCAATATTTGGGGCCGGGTGCACCACTTGCTGTACGATACTCATTGGGTGTAGGTAAAATAGTACCCAATTGTTCAAATTTGTTACCATGATTGGATGTGGGATTGTTCATGATATTTTGTGCCTGTGCAGAAAACATCATACAAATTGCCACAACGAGCGAAGCGATTTTTTTCATCGTTTGGTTTTTATTGAGGTAGTCTTTCTAATGCCATGAGAAGTGCCACTGCAAAAACTCCTCCTGATATGAACAAGAGAAACTCTCTGCGATTCCACTTCAAAAGTTGGACGAATATAAATGAAATGAGCAAAATAGCCAGCACAATTATGATTTGTCCGGCCTCCAGCCCTAGGTTAAATGCCAATAACTGTCCGATAATACTTTCGTCTTTTCCCAGCATACTTTTCAGGTAGTTACTGAACCCAAAGCCATGAATCAGTCCAAAAAAAAGAGCGAAGAAATAGATGAGCGGGAATTTGCTTTTGAAAGTAAACTTGGTAACAAACAGATTGCTGATCGCCGTAATGACAATGGTCACGGGGATTAAAAATTCAATCCATGCAACAGAATAATTCACCACATTCAATACGCTTAAAGCCAATGTAATCGAATGCCCGATTGTGAAGGATGTAATAAGAATCAATAGCTTTTTCCAATCACTAAATTGATACCTGATACAGAGTGCCATTACAAAGAGGACATGGTCAATTCCTTTTAGGTCTGCAATATGCTGAAATCCGGTTTCAAAATAGACTAAGAATTGATCCATAGGTGAATTGTAATTTTATTATGACCTTTACAGTTATAAAAGCAAGATTTTGAAATGGTAAATATAATGATTCAATGGATGCTGATCGGATTACTTAATGTGGTACATCCTTTTTTTATGTCGGTTATTGACATCAATCATAATCAGAAAGAAGCTACACTGGAAATCAGTGTTCGGGTTTTTAGTGATGATTTGGAAAAGACCTTACAACAGTTTAGCAAGCAAAAGATTGACATCTTAAACCCAGCCCAAAAAGAATCTATCGAAAAACATTTACAGGCTTATGTCTCACAACGATTGAAGTTGAAAGTAAATGGCAAACCTGTCAACTTCCGAATTTTAGGCTATGAGCAACAAATGGAAAGTACCTGGTGTTATTTTGAAGCAGAAAATCAGCCTTTGATTAATATCGTAGATGTTGATTGTAGTTTATTGTATGATTATGAATCCAATCAGGTGAATATTGTTCACATGAAAACAAAAGGCATACAAAAAACCTATAAATTAGATTATCCAAAAAGAGAAACTTCCTTCCGGTTTTAATCAACTATACAATGATGGTGACCAGTATTTTGTCGATTCTATGCTGATCCATATCAATGATTTCAAATCGGAACATTTTCCATTCCATGGTATCTCCTGTAACCGGGATTTTTTCAAGTTCATGAATAATAAAGCCCGCCAATGTATCAAAATCACGGTCTCCTTCCATCATCCATTCTGTTTTATCAAAATGTGTGAGGAAATCATAGAAAGGAATCTGTGCATCTACCAAGAAGCTACCATCGGCTCTTTCCAGAATTTCATAGGCTTCATCTTCTTCCTGGGGTATATCTCCTACGATAGCTTCTAAAATATCATTGAGGGTAATTAAACCCAATACAGAACCATATTCATCTACTATAAAACAGTGATGAATTTTAGTTTGCTTAAATTTTTCCAATACCTGATATGCTGTATTATTTTCAGGTACATACATGGCATCTTTCATCAA
>JACVCQ010000492.1 GCA_016741945.1 Chitinophagaceae bacterium | reverse complement strand
GGATTGATCATGTTAGATGTACAGATGCCTGAAATGGATGGATTTGAGGTGGCCAGGATCTTAAAATCAAATCCAAGAACCAAAGATATTTCTATCATTTTTGTAACAGCATTGAGTCGTGAAGAGCAATATGTCTTAAAAGGTTTTGCAGAAGGTGCGGTAGATTATCTGCAAAAGCCACTTGATATCAATGTAGTTCGTGCAAAAGTAAATGTATTCGAACAATTGTATTTTAATCAATACCGACTTAAAACCACACTTGCTGAATTAGACAGAATCAATAAACAACTAGAGAAGTTTGTGTACATCGTATCCCATGATTTAAAATCTCCATTGTCTTCAATTATTATGATGCTGGAACTGATCAAGAATGATCAGCATATAAAAGCAAATGCAGAAGTTAGTGAAAATATTGGGATGGTATATCAAGCCTCCGGTAGGTTATCAGAAATGATCATGGCTTTACTTGAATATTCAACTACTAGTTTAGCACAACAATCAGTAGAAGAAGTAAATACCCATTTAATGGTTCAAGAATTAACTGCCCTTTTATTTCCACCTAAACATATCCAAATTCAGATTTTTCAAATATTACCAACATTTAGAACAAGAAAGGTGAAGCTGGAACAAGTGTTTCAAAACTTAATCAGTAATGCTATCAAGTATAATGATAAGACTAATGGACGTATTGAAATAGGGTATGCAGATAGAGATAATCATTATGAATTTTTTGTTAGAGATAATGGACCGGGTATCGCTGAAGAAGACCGCTCCCGTATTTTTCGTTTATTTGAGATCACAGATAATACCTCTACCCGTGATAGCAGTACGGGTATTGGATTGAATCTTTTAAAAATCATTGTAGAAGAACAGGGAGGTAAAATTTGGGTAGACTCTAAAAAGGGAGAGGGTAGTACGTTTTTCTTTCAATGGATGAAATAAGAAATCTTATTTATAATCTGGGACATGAATTTTTTCCGCGCAAAAACCATATTCATTCACATCATTACTACTCACAATAATGGTTTTATCTTTTGTATAAGTATCAATTAAATGATGGTATAAAGCATAGCCATGCTCATCTAAATTTGTACAAGGTTCATCTAGCAGCAACAAAGGACAATCGCTAAAAATGGCCTGTGCCAGTTTTATTCTTTGCTTCATACCACTACTGAAATAGCGAATTTGTTTATGAGTAGCTTTTTCCAATCCAATGATCTGTAATATTTTTTCAACTGAAATATTTTTCAATAATGGTTTGAAAGCGCGATGAAAATACAGGAATTCAATAGCGGTCATTTCTTCTATCAGTTCGAGATAAGGGGCTACAATGGAAAGATATTTGAATACATGATCTGCTTCTATGTGTTGCTGCTGCATCTTCCAATTGATATTCTCCTCACTTATATTCATACTTCCTGCTATTACTTGAAGCAAGGTACTTTTACCACTTCCGTTTGGACCGGTCAGTGCATATTTTTTACCGGGTTCAAAGCGATAATTAATAGCACGAAATATCCATTCCCGGTTGAATTTTTTTCCAGCATCCGAGAGTTCGATCAGCATGTATCCTTATGAATTAATGAATGGAAGAATAGGTGAAATGAATTAATCTTCGTCGCCACCACCTTTTACAAAACGTTTGATGATACCACGACCACTTTCACGGATAAAGGTAACGATCTCATCTCTTTCATCGCTGGCAGTCAATTCCTCTTCAATAAACTCCAATGCTTGCGAGGTATTCATGCCCTTATTAAAAATGATTCTGTAGATGTCTAGAATATGATTGATTTTCTCCAGTTCAAATCCTCTTCTTTTCAATCCCACACTATTCACACCACCATAGCTCAAAGGGTTTCTTACAGCTTTGATGTAGGGAGGCACATCTTTGCTTACCAAACTACCTCCTGCGATATATGCATGTTGTCCAATGGTAACAAATTGGTGAACCGCACTTACACCGGCAATCCATGCCCAATCTCCCATGACAACGTGACCTGCTAATTGCACGCTGTTACTCAGGATACAGTTGTCTCCAATCAACAAGTCGTGTTCAATATACCTATAGACA
>JACVCQ010000491.1 GCA_016741945.1 Chitinophagaceae bacterium | reverse complement strand
TTCTTATACCCAACATTCAATAAAGCACCTAAGCTGGTATTGAATGAATAGGAAGTATCTGCATAATCAAAAAGGAGATTGGTAGTACCGGTAGCATCACCATATTGCTGTCTGTCGGTGATCTGAATTGTTTGAGCGTTTCTATAGGTAATCGCACCCAGTATACCATAGGTTCCACCTTTCTTACCATTGAATTTTTTAGCGAAATTGATTTGTCCGTTCAAACCCGGCAAGGCTTTAGATATCTCATCGCCATAGGTATTGTACATTCTTCTGGAAACTTCAATTTTTTGATCCAAAGGCAAAGCTCTCCATCTGTTGGTAGAAGGGAAGCGAGAAGGGAAACTTCTGGTTCCATCATCAAAACCCAAATAATCCAGACTACCTCTATGACCGATATTAAAATCTTTACCGGTAGAAATGGTATTATAAGAGGTAGAGAAAGCCAATCCGAAAGCATTCTTATATGGAATATCTTTAGTAGTTACTTGAACAATACCACCGGAAAATTCGCCGGGCATATCAGGAGTAGCTGTTTTATTGATCAATACGTTATCGATCATATCGGAAGGAACCACATCAAAAGAAAAGGTTCTTCTGTCGGGCTCAGTGCTAGGCATTACCGCACCATTGATGGTAGCAATATTATAACGATCATTCAATCCACGAACGATTACATATTTATCATCCTGAACACTGGTACCGGTAACACGTTTCAATACTTCACCAACATTACGATCAGGAGATTTTTTGATTGATTCAGAAGAAATACCATCGGATACACTGGTATTATTTTTCTGCATGCTCAAAACAGCAGTCGCAGATTCGCGACGAGCAGGTGAAGCGGTTACCACTACTTCATCTAATTCTTTCTTTTGTTCAACCAATACAATATTGAGTTCGTTCAATTGTCCATTCGTTACAGCAATCTCATTGATGGTTTTGGTCTTATATCCTGTAAGAGAAAAAGTAAGTTCATAAGAGCCGGGAGCCAATCTGATGCTAAAGCGACCTTCTACATCGGTGGTCACATTGATCTTTTTAGCAGCATTATAAATGGTTACCCCGGTAAGTGCTTCATTATTAGAAGCAGAAGTTACTTTTCCGGAAAGGGTACCTGTCTGAGCAGAGACTACAGAAAGGAAGAGGAAAGATACAAGGGTTAAGAGAGTAGATTTCACAGCGTTTATTTTGCCGCAAAAGTATTACGGCAATGTTACCACTATGTTATCCCAATGTTAAGGGAATATTACCTAGAGGAGTTTAAGAGGATATTCATGGAAGCTGACAGTCCTTGAAAGTATAGAAATGGTAGAAAACCTAAAATGATAAATAAATTAATCATCAGCCCTTTAGACATACATATGCGTGTTAACCTATATGTGGGGGTGTAAAACAACATGGAAAACACCCATTCATGTGGTTGTCATACATCACATACTCGCCGAGTTTTGCGATGCTAAAACACTTACATGAAAAAGAAAATGATACTGATATTCATGTTGATAATGAATATCAGTATATCGTATACACAAAACACTTTCACCCAAAATATTAGAGGGATTATTATTGATGCTGATTCTAAAAAACCTATTGAAGGAGCAAGTGTGCGGATACTGAATAGTAATTTGACAGCTATTAGCGGTAAAAATGGAATGTTTACAATAGGTCAAGTACCTATTGGCAGACAAGATATGATAGTTACACAAACCGGGTATGAATCTAAATCGCTTTTCAGCATTTTAGTAACCAGTGGAAAAGAGTTAGACCTGACCATAAGCCTTACAGAAAGTATCCAACAATTACAGGAAGTAACGGTAAAATCTACAAGAAGTAAAATCAAGGCCTTAAATGAGTTTGCAACTGCCAGTGCCAGACAATTTTCTGTAGAAGAAACCAAGCGTTATGCTGCCGCGGTATTTGATCCGGCTCGTATGGCGCAGAATTTTGCAGGTGTAAATAATAATGGTGATATGCAGAATGAAATTGTTGTTCGAGGTAATTCACCAAAAGGATTATTATGGCGTTTGGAAGGGATTGAAATACCCAATCCCAATCATTTCGGTGGACTGGCTACTAC
>JACVCQ010000490.1 GCA_016741945.1 Chitinophagaceae bacterium | reverse complement strand
TTAAAAAGAGCCACTAATGATTTGGTTTTAATTACCCATGAACAGGTTTTATATCTACCACTTCATCCAAATCCAATACCCAATGAATATGCGGGAAACCCTCATAAATCGATCCCGTTAACTAAAAAATAACAGGCCTGTCTTTTTTCTGGCGATTTATTTTCATTTTTACCAACCCTTTTTGCCCTTGAAAATACCGCCCCAATCCCCCCGCCACTTGATCCTCAGTGCTACAATGTATAAAGCCTTCTACAGCCAGGCTATCAGCTTCATAAAACCCGACCGACTTGGCTTTTTCCCATTGATCTGCCGTGGTGATATGATAAATAAATTCTGATTGATTGCTCACAATTATTTGATATTTAACTATTTATAAAATTTTATTAATTTTTTGCTCCAAGAGCATGAGGTCAGTGAGCACCACTGCAGTCACTGCTTCCAATACCACCGGAACCCGAAGTGCAATACAAAGATCATGTCTCCCTTTTACTGAAAGCGTATCTAATTGTTCGGTTTCCCTATTCCAAGTGGTCTGCTCCTTGGGGGTTGAAGATGTTGGCTTGACTGCCACCCGAAACACTAATTCATTTCCGTTGGTGATTCCACCCACTACCCCACCTGCATAGTTTGAATCGGTCTTACCGCTTGCATCCAGAATGGAGTCGTTATGATCAGACCCAAACATTTTCGCTGCCGAAAATCCAGCCCCAAATTCTATCCCTTTAATGGCCGGAATAGAAAATACGGCATGAGCCAGTACAGATTCCACCGAATCAAAAAAATGTTCTCCGAGCCCAACCGGCAATCCACTCACCCTACATTCCACAATGCCACCAATACTATCCTTTTGGTCAATGGCTTTTTGTAACCCTTTTTCTATATCCGACTCCCCGCCTATCTCCAGAATATGGGCAACCGGTATGGCTGTTTGCAATAATTTTTTTGCGATCACACCCGCTGCCACCAATCCAACCGTTAAACGACCACTGAAATGTCCCCCACCTCTATAATCTTCATAACCGCCATACTTCACACCGGCTGTAAAATCTGCATGTCCCGGACGGGGAATCGCTTTTTGCTTCTCATAGTCACCACTACGGGTATTATTATTCTCAAATAGAATCGTGATGGGAGCCCCGGTTGTTTTTCCATTGAAAACACCCGTTTTAATGAAAGGGATATCATCCTCCTTGCGCGGGGTTGTTCCTTTTTGCGTACCGCCTTTTCTTCTTTCCAGATCTTTTTCAAAATCAGTTACGGCTATGGGTAATCCGGCCGGACAACCATCAATGATCACCCCAACACATTCGCCATGCGATTCTCCAACGATGTGGATTCTGAATATACGTCCGATCGAGTTCACTGTCTTTTGATTTATAATTTGACAATATCAGCACCTAATTGCTGGAGATGATCATAAAAATCCGGATAGGATTTATTAATAGCATCTGCATCTGTTATGATCACTTCTCCTTCTGCACACAAACCAGCTACCGCACAAGCCATAGCAATACGATGATCATGATGTGAATGAACCTTTGCCATTTTGATACCCGTTCCTCCCTTAATAACCATCAGATCATCTTGCAAGCTGATTTCAATCCCCAATTTACCAAACTCTTCCTGTAAGGTAACCCCTCTGTCACTTTCTTTATGAGAAAGTCTGCTTACACCTTCAATAACGGTAGTTCCTTCACAATAAGCTGCTAAAGCTACTAGCGGAGGAAACAGATCCGGACAATCCGTTGCGTTAAAATGAAATGCTTTTAAGGGTAAAGGTGAAATATCGATATAAGCATCGGTGATGGACATGCGACAACCGGTATCCATCAATGCTTGCAATATTGCTTTATCTGCCTGGGTTGAAAATACATCTAAACCCGTAACCCGAATAGGTCCGGCAATGGCACCGGCTACTAATAAAAAAGCTGCTCCACTCCAATCACCTTCCACTTGATATTTGAGTAGCCCCTCTTTCGACGAAGTCGTTCCATGAAAATGGAAATATTCATGATTTTCATGTGTTACTTTCCACCCAAAATCAGCCATCACCGCTAATGTCAAATCGATATAGGGCTTACTC
>JACVCQ010000489.1 GCA_016741945.1 Chitinophagaceae bacterium | reverse complement strand
TGCTTTAAAAGCTATTTCTTACACGATGTACTCTCATCCCTTTTTCACCTTTAATTCATCAAAACTATTATCTTATTCCAAAGAACTTTTATACCCCTGTTTTCATTACTTTGTAAACATAGGAGTTACACGGAGTTTTTATTTGGATTGTCTTTTGACCATTTCGTTGATCCAAATGGGTGCGAATGGAGAAGTACATCCTTTAGAAACAGGATAATCTCGATAAATTCCCAACTCCTCGCCTATACTTAATGCCTTTTTACGATAAGCAGGATGATGAATACCGATATATGCCAATGCAAAGTTCATGGTCCATTGAACTTCAGGTACTGCTTTGGGCATTTCTTTTTGCAATTGTTTTAATAAAGCATCTAAATCTAATTCACCGGCATCTCTGGCGATCTTACCGGCCATCAGACTCCAACCGGCACGCAAAGCCCATTTGTTTTTTGACTTGAGCCATTGTATCCTGAGTTCTTCTTTCGCCGGATGGTCTTTTAGAATATAAGAACTGAACCAATCAGCCACATGGGTAAAATCAATTTGTTGCACCATCGTATCCAACTGCTTTGCAGTGAGTAGATCGGGTTTCATGATGAGTATCGCCAGAAACTGCGCTTCAATATTACCGGCATTCCACAACTGTAAACCCAATTCATGATTGGTCTTTAGCTTTTTAGCAATATTTCTGATATCACCCATCTTCACCCCAAACTGGTTCTTACCTGCACCGGCTTTGGTGTTGATGGCCATCATTTTTTCGTTACCAAGTGATTGTAGCTCTGTAAGAATTTCTTTAACTGTCATGAAAAGAGACGATTAATCATTTGAATGATAAGACCAGATGCTAACAGCAATTGATCAAGTAACAATATAGAAAAAAGGGTTGAAATAACATATTCATGCGATTGTAAAAAGATACACGAGAAATAGCTTTGAAAATTATTAAAGGGCAACTTAAATATCATTTCATGTACTTTAAATCCATTCTCTTCTCTACTTTTCTACTACTATCATTTACACTGCAATCGCAAATACTCAGCGACGATGCCAAGCAACAGCTTTCAGCATATATTGAATCCGCAGCCAAGTAATGGAAAGTGCCCGGCATCGCTGTTGTCATTACAAAAGGTGATTCCATTATCTATACCGGAAACTTTGGATACGCAGATCTGGCTAACCAAAAATCCGTAACGGAAAAAACAATTTTCCCCATTGGTTCCATGGGCAAATCTTTTACCGCTTTTGCAATGGCGCAGCTTCAGGAAAAAAATAAACTTTCACTGGATGATAAAGTTACAAAGTGGTTACCCTGGCTTGATTTTAAAGATCAGTCATTACAAAATCAACTCATGCTAAGTGATATCTTGAGTCATCGCACCGGAATGGAAACATTTGCCGGTGATTTATTATGGTCTGAATCAAAACTGGATAATAAAACACTATTACATAAATGGAGTCGTATTAAACCTGCATATGCCATTAGAAGCAGATTTGGATATTCGAATTTTGGGTACATGGCTGCGGGTGAAGTGATACAAGCCGTAACCAAAAAAACCTGGCAGGAATACATTCAGCAACAACTATTAACGCCTTTACAAATGTTCAATAGTTTCACGCAAATCGATAAAGTAAAAACTTATTCAGATGTAGCTGTTGGTTATACGCTTGAAAATGACTCCATCAAAAAAATCCCTGATGGCACCGGTGTTTTACAAGCTTTTGGTGGAATGTATAGCAATACGAGTGATATAGCGAAATGGTTGATCATGCATGCCAATGATGGCAGCATCCGTGGTCATCAACTCTTTTCAGAAAATACGGTGTGGACTGTACGTAATCCTTACACCATCATTGGTAAAAATTTTCTACCCAATGGAAAACGTCTGACCATGAATTATGGACTGGGTTGGGAATTGTTGAATTACAACAATCAAGAAGTGGTGTGTCATGGTGGGGCCTACAGTGGCTTTTTGTCGATGATGGGTTTTATACCGGAACAAAAAGCGGGATTTGTGATTCTTACCAATAACGATAGTCACGAACTGACAGAAGCCCTCCGATGGAGAATCATAGATCTCATCATAAATA
>JACVCQ010000488.1 GCA_016741945.1 Chitinophagaceae bacterium | reverse complement strand
GTGCAGGGTGAGAACAAAAAGAAAAGTGTAGAACAACTCGCAGCACTGGCCGGATGTAGTGCAGAAGAATTGATCATCACAAGAAATACCACTGAATCCTTGGATACTATTATTGGTGGCTTTCCTTGGCAAGCAGGTGATGAGGCCGTAATGGCATACCAAGATTATGGTGCTATGCTGGATATGTTTCGCTTGGTGGCAATGCGATATGGTGTGGTGAATAAAATGGTATCGGTTCCCAACAATCCGCAATCAGACGAAGAGATCGTTGAATTATATGCCAAAGCCATCACCCCTAAGACTAAATTATTGATGGTTTGTCATGTCATCAATATCACCGGACAAGTCATGCCTGTTCAAAAAATTTGTGATATGGCGCATAGCAAAGGGGTACAGGTCTTGGTAGATGGTGCGCATGCATTTGCGCAGCTGAATTTTAGAATACCGGATCTGCATTGCGATTATTATGGTGCCAGCTTACATAAATGGTTGAGTGTGCCTTTAGGTGCCGGCATATTATATGTAAAGAAAGACCTGATACACCAAAACTGGCCATTACTGGGACCTTCAGCAGGAGAAGAAAAAACTATTGCACGATTGAATCATACCGGTACACATCCTGTAGCAACAGATATTACCATACCATTTGCTATTCAGCATTATCAAATGATTGGTAGAGATAGAAAAGAAGCAAGATTGAAATACCTCCAACAATATTGGACTACACAAGTACGTAAGTTACCCAAAGTGATCCTGAATACACCGGAAGATCCTAATCGCTGTTGTGCTATTGCCAATGTGGGTATTAAAGGAATGAAGCCGGCTGAATTGGAAGCCGCATTGATGAGCAAATACAAAATATATACGGTTGCCATTGATAGACCTGCCGCACAGGTACAAGGCTGCCGTATTACACCCAATGTGTATACTACCATACTGGAACTGGATGCGTTGGTGAATGCTTTGAAGAATCTTTGATTTGTTGATGTTTGATTTCTTGATTTAATTTGAGAAGTGAAAGGTGAAAAGTGAAAGGTGAAAAGTGAAAAAGGAAATTTAGTTAATACAAATCAAAAAATCAAAGATCCAAAATTCAAAGATGCCCCTCTCCCCCTCTGACTGGATATCCAATTATGCTGATGTACTGTATGCTTATGTAAAACCAAGAGTGAATGATGCTCAGTTGGCCGAAGATTTGGTACAGGAAACATTTTTGAGTGCGTGGAAAGCTAGAGAAGGATTCAAAGGAGAGGCTTCCGAAAAAAGTTGGTTGTTTACAATTTTAAAGAACAAGATCATCGATCATTATCGTAAGAAAAGTAAAGACATCATTCAAACCGGATCGGGACAAGACGCGACAGATCTTTTCTTTAATGATGCGGAACATTGGACAGAAAAAGATAAGCCACTGAATTGGGGAATGGAGGGGGCTGACAGATTACAACAAAAAGAATTTTATCAAATACTGGAAAACTGTAAGCAAAAATTACAACAGCAGCAACAAGCGGTATTTGTGATGAAATACATGGAAGACATGGATGCTGATGAAATTTGTAAGGCATTGAACATTACATCGTCTAACTATTGGGTATTGATACACAGAGCTAAACTCGGATTAAGAGCCTGTTTGGAAAAAAACTGGATCAATCTCAAGTAATAACCTGATTAACATGGGACTATTTAACATCAGTTGTAAAAAAGCTACTTATCTGGTTTCAAAAAAGGAAGAAGGTAAGTTGAACTGGATTGAAAGCATTCAGTTACGGTCGCATATGACGATCTGTAGCTTATGCAGGTTATTTGAACAGCAATCAAAATTCATCAGCAAGCATGCTAAACATGTGGATACCGATGCAACACTGTCTGAGCCTCAAAAAATAAAGCTCATAAAGACTTTGGAAGAAATAGAACAATAAAAAGGTAAATACATTTATAAAAAATGTCGAATATATCTCTACATTCGACATTCATTATTCCTCAGTTGGATATTTCTTATTTCTCCGAAGGATTCTTCTTACCCGCCAGTAATTTTTCCAGCGCTGTTTCTAGTCTTCTTTGACGGGGCTCTTCTTTCTTAGCTCCCTGGATCCG
>JACVCQ010000487.1 GCA_016741945.1 Chitinophagaceae bacterium | reverse complement strand
GGCTTTAGGAGATACAAAACTGCCAAAATCCAACGTGTGAAAACCTACTCTCAGCAATGCATTGAGATACTTAACTTTCACTGCTGTAGGAATTGGATGATTCCATCCCTGCATGGCATCACGCGGGCATTCTACTAATTGTATTGGATGATCAACAGACATTTTAAAGCATTAAGATGTATGCAATCTTTGTTTCATGGCCTCATATAAAATAATACCTGTAGCCACAGAAACATTGAATGAATCAAATTTTGTGGCCATTGGAATGGTGAAGAATGCATCTGCGGCTTTGGCCAGATAAGGTTGTACGCCTTTACCTTCATCACCCATGATAATACAGCAAGGATCTTTAAATTCCAGATCAAATACTTTTTTATCTGCGCGCATTTCACTGGTAAATACCTGAATTCCATTGAGGTGTAAAGTATCTACTGCTTTCAACAAACTATTGACCCTGCATACATGAATATGTTCCAAAGCTCCCGCACTGCTTTTCATGGCTTCTTCATTCAAAGCCCCCACTCCTTTATCAGGAATAATCAATGCTTGAGCACCACAACAAAGCGCACTTCTGGCAATGGCTCCAATATTGCGCACATCGGTAACACCATCCAACATGACAAATAAGGGTACTTCTCCTTTTGTTACCACATGATCAATCACCTGTTGTAAGTCCATATACTGAACCAGTGCCGCAAAGGCAATCACACCCTGATGATTGGCACGTGTCATACCATGCAACTTCTCTTGTGGTACCAATTGTATGGGGATATTTTTTTCTCTGGCATGCTGACGAATCTCAGCGATGGCTTCTCCCGAAATATTTTTTTGGAAGAGAATTTTATCAATCGGTCTTCCCGATTCCAGCGCTTCCAATAAAGGCTGACGACCAATGATGAGTGTACTCTTTTTAACAGGCATCTGCAAAGGTATTATTAAAGCTGACCCAAAACTTTCATCAATTTTATTTTTGTAATGGCTGCAACTGACATAACATCAGTAATGATTCCATTTTCTACCATTTGCCATGCTTCTTCCAATAATATTTGTTTGGTATGCAGTTCTTCGGTATCCTCAGGTTCTGCTTTTCCTTCAGCTAAACCTGTAGCCAGATAAATAACTGCAAGCTCATCAGATACTGAATTGGATAAATGCATGGTTAGTAAATGCTTCCAGTTGGAAGCAGAAACTCCGGTTTCTTCCTTTAACTCCCGCTGCGCACTTACTAAAGGGTCAGTACCAATCGGAGACCCTCCTTCCGGGATTTCCCAACTGTATTGATTTAACGTAAAACGATATTGCCCAACCAACCATAATTGCTCATGATCATCTAATGCCACAATACCTACTGCCACATTTTTAAAATGAACCTTTCCATAAATACCTTCCCCTCCCGATGGATTGATGACTGCATATTCTGTTACATTGATCCATTTATTATCATACACTTTTTTTTCATTGATAATTGTCCAGGGATTATTTTCCATGTCTTTAATTCCTTTTGAATAATCGACGCATTGTCGTTAGTAACATAAATAAAAGTAAGAGGATCACAATTCCAAACTTAATTGCTGCACAATACCAGGTCAATTGTAAAGACCAAAGCGAATAATATCCATTAATAGACTGAAGCATCAATATATTTTCAACCACATCCAATATTCCTGCAAGAAAAGCCATTCGAATACCTGTAGCACCCAGTTGCTGCATGAATCGATTGGTCCATTGGACAGCACTGTTTGCAACTCCAAAGATGAAAAAAGCTGTATATGCAATCACAAAGAGAAAATCAAGTAGAATATTGTTTTGTACAGCTTGTTTATTCCAGATGGATAAAACGGTAGCTAATTTCTCAGGTGTATTGGCAAACTCAAGTGCCAATATACCGTTGGGGGTTAATGCTGTTATGAGTTCTTTTCCCTGCCATCTCAAAACAAAAATTAAGATGAGCGAAAAAAGCGCTGATAACAATAAATAAACTGATGATTGCTTCATTCGATGTTTTCAATATCCTAAATATAATGAAGCTGTCTCAAAAGCCTTAGGATTCGTTTGATGGCATATGGCTTATGGCCCATCGTATATAGTAAAAGAAAGAGGCGGTATCAGATTTTGAT
>JACVCQ010000486.1 GCA_016741945.1 Chitinophagaceae bacterium | reverse complement strand
CTGTTGAAGGATATAATCACCGAGAAATTGCAGCACAATTGCAGATCAGTGAGGGAACATCCAAATGGCACTTAAGTGAAGCCAGAAAAAAATTACAACAAGCGATCACACTTATCAAATAAAATGAATCAACCTGCCACATACGAACAGCTGATAGCAGCCAAACTGCAGGAACTGTCCGCGCCCGCAAAGATCGATGCGATTTGGGCACGAATAGAGCAGCAGCTGGATGTGGAAATGCCTACCGATGAATCCGGTCCAACAGATACCGGGGCTTCATCTCATCCGGGGTTTTATTTTCCGGGGAGTAAATTGTTGTATGTAATGCTTGCTGCAGTAGCAGGTATTTATTTCCTGACACGTCCTTATCCGATTCAAAATGAGGCAGTAGAAACCCATTCACAACAACCATTTCAAATCAGGGATTCGGTTACTGGGTTAAAAGATCCCGTAAAAAATAAGGGTAGTGAAGTCATATTTACGGATAAAGAAGACATATCTGTTAATGGTCAAGCAATATTGAATGATTCTGCTGCTGCTTCAATTACAGAAACTGTACCTAATGATGTAGTAAACAAAGAACAGGAACCTTTTATTCCTACCCCCGTTTGAATTACTATCAATGAAATAAAAAAGTTGCCTGCTTTAACAATTGCAGATACTAGTGTTAAAAAAGGGAGAGGTGTAAAAGGAATTAATTTGAGTGATTATAAAATAGCGCCGGTAAAGAAAGACAATCAACCATAAGCCCATTAACTTGCATCCGGTCAATTGAAAATAAGATGCGTAATACCACCAAGTTAAAAGCTATTCTTAAATACTATCATATCGATCTTTCCATGAAAGAAGATGATATCATGGTGATGAATCTTATTCATAGAGAAACAGCCATGATTACATCTTTTGAAGATGCGTCGTACAGTAAATTGATAGCAAAGGGGTATTCTTTCGTACGAAAAGAACTCAATAGTAGTCGGAATTCCTGAACGCAACATTTATATGCCTTTCAGTTTTACCCATTGAATCTTCCTTATATTCATATTATTCATATTACACATACAATAGATAAAGATATTGGTCATTTTTGCAATGATAATCTCGGTCTCTTCATGCTTAGCTACCAGCATCGAAAGTATGGCTTAGTTACTTTTTTACTACAGTTGGTCTCTATGCAAGATAGGCTTCGGCATTTTTGATGGACGGTGTCTAAATTTTGAATCAATATTATATATTTGCAACATTGTTTCAATAATGAAAATCACCGGAAATATTTATAGACAATTTCTTTCAGGGCTTTTTCTGGCGCTGTATGTCTTTATAACACTACCGGTTCAGTATTGGCATCATCATCCGGCATCTACCTATACCATTGAAAAAGAGGATATCTATTCTTCGATTAAAGTGTCCAATGATGAAAGTACCTTTACGGTTGATTGTACCATCTGCTCTCATCAATACGCTACTTATTGTGCTGATAGTGAACTAAGATTCATTGCACTTTCTAAATCTGTAACATTAATCAATGCTAATCATTCACAATCTTTAGTAAGGTATATTCGGGATGCTTTATTTAATAAAGGGCCGCCCACTATCATCTGATATCATTTTCATTATTGCTTAATAAGCCTATTGGTTTATCCGTAGCATCTATTTTTTCATCTTATTTATTGAATGTAATGTCTGTATTACAAGCTGTAGGGCTTGGAAAACACTTTCATAGTGTTACTGCCCTCAACAACCTGAACTTGTCAATTGGTAAAGGCGAAATTTTCTGTCTTTTGGGTCAGAACGGAGCCGGTAAAACAACGACCATTAATTTATTCCTGGGTTTTGCTGAACCATCAGAAGGACAAGCATTGATCAATGGTAAAGAAGTTGCTAAAGATCCTTCTGCTACTCGGAAATTTATTGCTTACATACCCGAAGTAGTGCAGCTGTATGGGAATCTCAACGGTATTGAAAATCTCTCTTTTTTTAGTCAATTAGCCGGTTATCAGCACCCGAAAGAACAACTCAAGGCTCTGTTGCTGAAAGCTGGTTTGCAACAATCTGCGCATCATCAACCATTGGCTTCTTATTCAAAAGGAATGCGTCAGAAAGTAGGGATTGCTATAGCC
>JACVCQ010000485.1 GCA_016741945.1 Chitinophagaceae bacterium | reverse complement strand
AAGCAGAATTGATCCATACATGTGTCCCATCGGGAAGGATTACCTGAAACTGTCCCCCTCTTGGTGTTTTTAATGTATTAAAAGCAACTGTATTGCCTTTATGATAAGTTGCGACTCCATCCTGAATAAGGGCATTTCCGATTTTCATATTTCCCTTCCCATCTAACACCATTTCTTGGCCCTCGCTGGTAATAAGAATTGCTTTATTAGTTCCAGGGGCAATGACAGAATTTTGAACAAGGTCTTGCTGAACCTCGTGATTTTGAGAGATAAGCCAAATCGCACTAATTACCATCAAAGAAATAATACAAGCTGCTGCTACATACCTCCACCAAATTTTGCGAACAATTGACTGCTTTTGAAGTGACAAGATTGCATCTAGAATTTCTTTAGCACTTTCTTCATTTAAGTCTACTAAATCACTTGAGTTAAGCTCCACCTGATCAATCAAAGAGCGCAACTGTTCTGTATGATTGTCATCATTCACGAGTGAATAGAATTGAACCTTCTCCTCTGAAGTAAGAGATTGGGCTAAATACCCATTAAAAAGTTGTTCCAATCTAGATGATGCCATATGACAAATGACTTCAATGAATGAAAAAATGAGTAGTTAACAGAAAAAAATATTAGGAATTGCCTAAAACACCCTATGAATAAAGAATAAGTAACAATATTGCAAGATCACTTTGATTGGTCAAAAATGCACGAACTGACCTTGCTGCCAGTTTTAAATGGACACCTACTGTCGCAGGACTGATGTCCAATAATTCAGCGATCTGATCTCTTTTCATCCCTTCCAAAAAGGATAATTCAAATACTCTTTGTTGCTGGGGGGTTAGCCTTGACATGGCTTTTTGTAAGAGCTGAGCTGAATTTTGCCCATCACTATTGTGGGATAACCATTCAGTAGGTTGCCAATTAAAATATTCATTTTTGCCTTGTGCATCCTTAGCCAACCTTTTCAATTCTGTAAGGCATCTGTTTTTAGTTACAGTTCGCATCCACGCGTCTAAATCCTGTACTTCAGGCAATTTTTCACGGTATTTCCAAACACGTACAAATACATCTTGTACGATTTCTTCACCGAGGGTTTCATTATGTGTAATCTTTAGTGCAATGCTGTATACATAAGACTTGTAATGATAGAAAAATTGCTCAAATGCAAGGTGTTCACCTGCAGCAACCTTCTCAATTAGGTCTAATGATATAGAAGAATGCACTTGATACATGAGAATAAGATATGAATTGCAACTATCGAATGACCAAATTAGGGAAATCGAATTAATTTATGAAAGTTACTTAATGTTATGATTTAAAATGGCGTATGTATATATACCATAAAATAGCGGGGTATGAATATACCCCGCTTGGCATGAGAGACTGCCACGGCTGAGAATTAAATTCCCGTACACCTGCTGCTTACCCAAGATCAACACAACTGTTATTGTCAATCTTGCAAGTGCATATCCTTTTCACCAAATAGTTACATGGTTTAATTTTAAAAATCCGGATATCGTGGAAACGAATCCGGATGCGCATGTTATAGCATACACATGAGAAAATGGTTAATGCAACTAAGGGACACTATTCAATAAAACAATTCATTAAGTTTTGAATGTTATACTCCAACAACAGCCCATATACCTAATTATGATCATCAAAATTGAGATTTAAAAAGTTTCATGTTGTTAACGCTTGCTCCAAAATAGTATTACCATTTAGTTGATAATCAATGATACTTAAGACACGAAATATCTCACCTCTATTATTAAGTCTTGAAAATGAAAAACGAATATTAATAAAATCATCTGAAAGAATTTTTGGTCCTATTTCAGATGAAAAGCCGGCTGTATAAGCTACACTCCCTCCAACAGATATGCCAGCCAAATCCAGCTCTACTAATAAATTTTGAGATTGCAAATTATCCTCAAAGCGCATATTTAAAATAGAACAAAGTCTTTTATCATTATTCATCCCATTAACCTTACCTCCTATTCTTGTTAGCCCGTCACATAATTGAATATTCAGTTGTTGAATGTGCTTTATTGCGGTTGGGTAACATTCCATGCAGAGGCGTAATGCCTTAGCCATACCTACAATACCTGCTACTTGTTCAGTACCAGCC
>JACVCQ010000484.1 GCA_016741945.1 Chitinophagaceae bacterium | reverse complement strand
ATACATAACACCTTCAGCAATATTTCTTCCACCGGTCCATGCTGTATGCCATTCACGGGCTGTACGTTTTACTGTATTTGGACTAAAGCTTCCATCAGGATTTAAAACTACACCCTGTCCTATCACTCCATTTCCTGGCTTATTTAAATCATATCCGTCTGCTCTTCCTTCTAGTGTTTCTACGATAATACCACCTTCACGACCTACTGTTTGTGTTTCAGAATACACTTTGCCTCCATAGCGGATATCAAACAAGAAACTGAGCTTTACGCCTTTGTAAGTAAATGTATTATTGATACCTGCTAACCAATCAGGATTGTAATTACCCAATTTGATTCTTTCTGTTGTACGTACAGGTCGGCCATTATTAAATATCATTTGGCCAGTATATTTTCCGGATGCATCATAGTATGGAGCAGCCTTATCTGTACTTTGAACCCTTGCAAAACCAATACCATACATATCACCCATTCTCTGTCCAACTCTTGCTTCAATACTTACCCTTCTATTAGCCATCACAAGGTTTGTCAACCCATCAGACAATGACACTACCTTACTACGATTGGTAGAGAAATTGATATCTGTAGACCATTTAAATCCACTTCTTGATGCAACAGGAACTAAGTTCAACATCGCTTCAAAACCATAGTTTTTGATTAACCCTGCATTGATAGCACGGCTGCTATAGCCTGATGTTAAAGACAATGGGATATTGATGATCTGGTTTCTAGTACTGCTGTTATAATAAGTAAGATCAAGACCGATTCTGCTATTTAAAAACTTTAATTCTGTACCGATCTCAAATGCAGTACTGATCTCGGGTTTAAGGCTCAAATTCGCTAAACGATCTGTCTCACCATAAATTTGAGAAGCACCAAAGGCGGTACCCGGATTAAATGCCTGGGTGAAAGTAAAAGGATCTGTATCATTACCTACTTGTGCAACACTGGCTCTTAGTTTTGCATAGTTGATGGCTTTTGGCAACTCAACAATATCACTAACGATAGCACTTAATGCTGCTGATGGATAGAAGAATGAATTCTGCTCGCTACCCAATGCTTTTAAGCTCTCAGGTAATGTAAGCGCGCTTGACCAATCATTACGTGCAGTTACATCTAAGAATAAATAGTTTTTGTATCCAACTTGAGCAGAACCATACAAACTGTTGACTCTTTTCTCACTAATTGTTTGTGCAATATCAAGAGGAACTCTACTATTCGTTAGTTTATAAATACCAGGGATGTTTAATTGCCCGGCATTTGCTTCATTAAAATTACTTTTTTGAATACTTTGGTTACCACCGAATGTACCGGAGATGGTAATATCTCTATTGATTTCTTTATTAGCAGAAAAAAGGAAATCGGAGTTTCTTTCTTCGGATACAACTCGTGTTTCACGATACTGTCCGAAAGGGAAACGCTGAGTACTAAAGCCACGCTTATACATTCTTAACTCATTGGTATAATCAGTAGCGGTACGTAACTGAAGTGATAACCATTTCAAAATATCATATTTCAATGAAATATTACCAATGATACGATCAAGTTCCTGACCATTGGTATTTTCATACACTGTCAAGTAAGGATTATCATGATAATTATAGTTCCAGCTGAATTGTCTTCTGTTTTCAAGACCCGGCTGCCATAAACGCTTCATTTCATCCAACTTCACAGATCTTGGTAACCAGCAGTTAAAGAGATACATAATGTTTTCAGTACCATAACTGATGGAAGGTCTATTTCCACTGTTATTCTCGATATAACTTACAAACGTTTTCACAGAAAATTTATCGGTAAAATTGTAGCCCGAGCTCAATGAAATGGTATTTCTTTTTAGGTCTGTATTTGGTACAGTTCCTTTTTGATCCAAATTGGTATAAGACAATCTAAAATCACCTTTTTCATTAGATCCAACCAATGCAACATTATTGGTAAGTGTAGTACCTGTTTGGAAGAAGTTCTTAACACCATCTTTATCATACAACCAACGATTGACAGAGATCCTACTTTCAGCAGGAGCAGTCAATGCAACTTCTAAAAAAGGAAACCCTTGCCCATTTAATGATGTGGGTCAATTAAACTCGGGATACGATTGACCTCTGCATGCAGGACCCCAAGAGTCATGAGTTC
>JACVCQ010000483.1 GCA_016741945.1 Chitinophagaceae bacterium | reverse complement strand
GCGGAAGAGCGTGGACAAGGTGAAGCCATTGCCAGAAATATCTATGAGATGATCCGTTTAAAAGTACCTGTGATCGTTGTGATCATTGGTGAAGGTGCTTCAGGTGGGGCTTTAGGTATTGGTGTGGGTGATAAAGTATTGATGATGGAGAATACCTGGTATACCGTGATCTCTCCAGAGAGTTGTAGCTCTATTTTATGGAGAAGCTGGGAGAAAAAAGAAGTAGCAGCTGAGCAATTACGTCTTACTGCAACCGACATGAAAGGTTTTGGATTAGTAGATGAGATCGTTCATGAACCTTTAGGTGGTGCGCACTGGGATTATACAGAAGCTGCGGATATTCTCAAATCATACATCCTCAAAGCACTGAAAGAAATAAAAGATAAAGACCCCGAACAACGCATCAACGACCGTATTGAGAAATATGGTAAGATGGGATTCTGGGAGGAAGCGGTTTAGCGTATGGCGAATAGGTAATAGCGTATTGCTAATCAATATATTATCAAATTTGATTGATTAACAATCAACAAAATAACAATTGCGATAAGCTATGACCTATTAGCTATCAGCAATAAAAACAAAAAAAATGTCTCTAAAAACTCAATTAAGAGGAACAGGCGTAGCATTGGTTACACCTTTTAAGAAGGATATCAGTGTTGATTTTGACGCATTGGGAAAAGTGATCGATGCCATGATTGACGGTGGGGTTGAATACCTCATTACATTAGGTACAACCGGTGAAACCCCTACCCTTGAGAAACAGGAGAAGAAAGATATCGTTACGTATACTTTTGAAAAAGTAGCAGGCCGTGTACCTGTGATAGTAGGTGTAGGTGGTAATAACACAGCTGAAGTTGTGAAGGACCTAAGTTATTTTCCACTAGATAAAGCAATTGCAGTATTGAGTGCAGCTCCTTATTACAATAAACCATCTCAGGAAGGTATTTTTCAACATTATAAAGCCGTTGCAGAAGCATCACCTAAACCCATCATTCTTTATAATGTTCCGGGAAGAACAGGGCGTAATATGAGTGCAACTACCACTCTTCGATTAGCTCATGAAGTTGCGAATGTCGCAGGTATGAAAGAAGCGAGTGGTGATATGGTGCAGTGCATGGAAATCCTTCGCGACAAACCTGAAGACTTTTTGGTAATCAGTGGAGATGATGCACTAGCCATGGCTCAAATAGCCTGTGGTATGGATGGCGTTATTAGTGTTGCCGCCAATGCGTTTCCTAAACAGTTTTCTGATATGGTTCGTGCAGCATTGAACAGTGATATGGCGACTGCCAAAAAACTCAATGATCCTTTACTGAAAGCTTATGACCTGATGTTTGCTGAAAACAATCCATCAGGAGTGAAAGCATTTATGTTTGAACAAGGATTGATTCAAAATGAAGTTCGACTGCCGGTTGTTCCATTGAGTAGTGGATTGCATGATGCAGTGAAAAAGTATTTGGGCAAGTAAGTTTTCAATCATAAGATATAAAGCCGCCGCAGTTACTCACTTTTGGCGGCTTTTTTATTGGTCATCGATAATGTATGTTGACGGACCGCAGATTTTTTATGATTATTATGATGAATGCTGATATACAATCATAACCCATCATAAAAATCAGCGTTCCATCAGTATATCACTGACACCTCTACCCTTTCTGCAACTCAAACAAGGTTATTTCAGGCCTCACATTGAATCGTACCTGCCATAAATGTCCCAATGCCCTATTGATGTATAAGGTTCTGTCATTACTCAATGGAAATAGTCCGGCTGAATACTTTCTGTTTTTCACCGGAAGTATGAAAGGTGGAAGAAAGGGCGGCTTTACTTGTCCGCCATGCGTATGCCCAGATAATATCCAACTGTTGTATTGCCCCCAAACATCTTCATCGCATACATCGGGGTTATGGCATAATACAATCGTGGCATTGGTTGGGTCGAAATGTTGCATCGCTTTTTGAGGATTGAAATTCAGTCCCCAATAATCATCAAAACAAATAAAGTGCAAACCATTTATTACTGTAGTTTCATTTCGTAAGACCTTAAGGCCGTTATAACTGAGCTTGGAAACAATTTGATCTGCTACATCAGCCTCCGCCCAATTGATCCCATAATCATGATTACCTAAAATACCAAGGGCGGCTATT
>JACVCQ010000482.1 GCA_016741945.1 Chitinophagaceae bacterium | reverse complement strand
TTCCTAATTGATGCATCATTGTTTTCCAGTTCAACTGTAAGGTCATAACACCCACAGAAGAAACATCACCCAGTACCCAGATTACATTTAATTGTTTCAAGGCCTTGATATTTTCACTTGCATAACTACCCGATTGTACATGTTGAAGAAAAATTTCAGGTGAAATTAGTTCTGCGGCTCCGGATAAGCCTGTATTGATATCATCGATGACTAAACAATTGGCTTTTCGCCAGCCCCATATATGATAGGGTACCTGTGGTTCAGTGGGATCTGGTTCTACGAAAGAGCTGAATAATTTAATGGCTGTGGTGTATTTACAGGCATCATGTTGTATAGACAACTCATTGGCAATCGCTACTGCCAATGAAGTTTTCCCTGTTTTGTACTCACCTGAAATCAGTAAATGTTTTCCCAATCCTTGATCAGTAAGAAACGCTAAAACTTTTGTTTTATATGCTTCGTCCATTTTCCATTTCCACTGGCTCAACCTAAATTGAAATGGATACTCTGCAGCTTGTTGAAAGATTTTAGTATGGTACCATTTTTTGGAGGCAACATATAGTATCAAACAATGCACCAATAAGATAATGGATAAGATCCAACTACCTCCCAAAGCAATAGCGGCAAACAATGCGCCAAAAATGAAAAATCCCAGATCAGTAACTGTATCATGAATGATATTTTTCCAATCAGGTTCAAACAATGCACCTTCTTCTTTTTGTTGCTTTAGTGGTTTTCTGACATTCATGTATTCAAAAATGGTCCAAATCAATGAAACAATAAGTGCAGAGAGCCAGGTGGCACTATCCAGATTAAAACCATAATACAGTAATAAATAAATAAGGTGTGTAGGGATATAACCCAGCATGCAATGCCCACACTGATTGGCCAACCATCCATAACTTAGTGTAATACCTCTTTGCGAGTCTTTACCAATCAGGTCGTATCGAAGTTGAGCCTTGACTGTTTTAGCGGATAAACGGAATGGCATAAGCTACGTTTATAGCATAAATATAGCCACAGATGTATAAGAATAAGACATCAAATCTTTTGCTCCTATACCTCTGTGGCTATTGTATGTATCGGTAACCTAACTATTCCTCTTCTTTATGAAGCGGGTTACGTCGTGTAGGGATAATCATTTTTTCATCTTCGCTCAAAAACACCCAGAACTCATATAATGCAAAGATATCGCCGGGGGTTTTGCTGTCACCATTCTCACTTCTGCGCTCATAAGCACCTAAAATTTCTCCATGATGCTTCAGCTCCAACAGCTTTTTTTCGTGGCTCAGTTCTTTAAAGCTTTCAATAGTCATACCTGTATTGATTTTGTGCAAATATAGGGTTATCTACTCTTTAACTCCACCTAAAATACCATATCTCCTTTCACTAATTTCTGCAAGTATAAGGCCTTCATATGGTGCAATCCTAAACTCATTTTCGACTTTCACTTTCTGATCTAACTTGCCCATTGAAACTTTATACAAAGAACTACCTACCCATTTTGATAATTCCTTAGTCGAAATATTTACCGCCTCCTTGTTCCCATTGAAAATTACAATCCCCATCAACCATTGACCTTCCGCATGTGAGGGATTTGCCATATCATACATAATCACACCATCGGGCAAATTTTTTGCAAATTTAATGTCTGCAATACTTCTTGAAATCGTCATCCTAAACATGGCTTGTTCCTTTCGCATCTTTATCAATCCTGCCACTTTCTGATGCATCGCAATATTTTTTGTTTTCAAACCCCATCTTATCGCATTCACGCTATCGCCTTTATTATAAGAATTCTCTTCTCCAAACTTCGACCGTAAAAATTCTGAACCCGCATGCAGAAAGGGTATCCCTTGTGAGGTTAAAACAATTGTCAGTGCCAGCTCATGCATTTTCTTTCTCTCTTCTTCTGAAGCATCAGGAACAGATAAAGCAATTTTATCCCACAGAATATTATTATCATGACACTCTGCATAAGTAATCACATTCGCCGGACCACTTGCATAAGGTTCTTTTGAGTAATTTACTTTACTCATATTTACCTGTGGATGTGGAAGTGATGCTACTATTCCAAATTTTATAGATTCAGTATTTGCGATCTTACCCGTTGCAAAGCCTCTGTCTTTTATATCAAATACACTTCCTTTAATAC
>JACVCQ010000481.1 GCA_016741945.1 Chitinophagaceae bacterium | reverse complement strand
TAGTTTATCATTCAATGTAGGGTTATTAATGAAAGCATTTGGGTAAAGAATTACCTGAGTTCCTTAGCATGCTATAAGAATTATGCCTGTTTCAGTGGTCAGATCAAATAGCTAATCTTTAATCCTATTCCTCTGATGTTCATTTAGATGATGACCAGTTCTGTTAGCTAGAATAGTATGGAGGCTAATTGCTTTTTCAATCTTATTTGCTAAATGTCTTGAGGAGTTAAAGTAGAAAAAGGTCGAATCCACTTTACGGCTGGGCAATAAAAAAAGCCAATCTTGGCTTCTTGTTTTAATCCTCTTTGTACTCACTCCTTGTGTTCCTTTGGAACACAAGGTACACGATAACTTGGGTACTTTTTTTGCTTTTGAGTAAGATTGATTTTTAACGAGCAGTTTAGCTACCTCGCTGAGATTCTAGAATCTCAGCGAGGTAGCTAAGTTACCCGAAAAAAAGTAAAAATTACCCAATTCGATCCTCGATTTACCCACAATCGTTTTGAGACAACCTCGATTTATATGTGAAATATTTATAATTGTTTTATAGTTAATTGAAATACAATCAATTAGAATTCATTTACTTGGATGCTTTTGTTGCGTATCCATGTTGTTTTCGCAACAGAAATCCTGTTTATGAGCCTAAATTTGTACTTTCACTTTATAAATGGTAAAACAAGCTCCATCCATACAAAAGGCAGTCGAAAACCGCATCAACAGAATGCGTAATGGAACCGTAATCGTGCCCAGAGAGTTTAGTCGTCTTGGCAGCGATGTTGCCATACGAGCTGCGCTTCAAAGGCTTTGTGCGCAAAAGAAACTGGTACGTTTAACAACAGGTGTGTACCTTCTTCCTAAAAAGGATCCCATACTTGGATTTATCTATCCTTCCTTAGAAGAAATAGCTGTTGCTATTGCAAAACGTGTTGATGCTGAAATTCGTCCAACCGGTGCTTATGCCTTAAACCAATTGGGTTTATCTACACAAGTGCCTACCAACCACGTTTATATAACAGATGGACAATCTCGTGTCATAAAAGTAGGAAAAGCAAAGATACTGTTCAAGCATGCTGCTCCTAGTAAATTTGAACGAAAGGGAAAAATATCGTCATTGTTAATTCCTGCACTCGAGGCTTTAGGAAAAGATCATTTAACTGAAACAGTTTCTGATAAGATTAAGGAACTGATCACTAAAGAAAAACCTCTCACATTAGCGCGTGATCTTCAGTCTGCACCTAGCTGGGTTAGAAAGTATATTATGGATCTTCAAAAAGATGTAAAATGAAGTGGCTTCAACTAAGCGATGAGCAGCGAAAAAGTAGCATTAACCAGACTGCTTTGGTGACCGGTCTAAAAGAAAAAGCGATTGAAAAGGACTGGTGGGTGACTGTAGTCTTACGCGCTTTATTTCAAGGGAAATATAAAGATCATATTCTTTTTAAGGGCGGGACTTCACTGAGCAAATGTTTTAATTTGATAGAGCGTTTCTCTGAAGATATAGACCTAGTATTGAAAAGAGATTTATTAGGATATGACGGGACATTATCCAAAGGAGAAATTAAGAAACTCAGAAAGGCAGCTGCCGATTTTGCATCAAACGAGTTGTATACTTCGCTTCATACAGAATTAGTAAACCTAGGTGTGCCACACCATCTAGTGACAATCGAACTTAAATCAGAGAAGGAGAAACAGTCTCCCAATGATCCGCAGATTATTTTTGTTCGGTATCCCTCTCTCTATCCCCCTGTAACATATATAGCCGATGAAGTTAGGATTGAACTCAGTGCAAGATCATTGATTGATCCATATACGAGTTGTAGTATCAGCTCTATTTTATCAGGAGTAATTGATCCAGCTGTATTGGCTGAATCCATTTTTGATGTTCCAGCCGTAGAGCCGCGTCGAACTTTTTTGGAAAAAATATTTTTGATGCATGAGGAGTTTCAGATGGCTAATAAAGAACAAGACAGCTTTCGAAAATCAAGACATTTTTATGATCTTGAAAAAATGATGGATTTACCTTTTGCTGTAAATGCTATTCAAGATACTGCACTTTATCAGACCATTGTTGATCATCGCCAACACTATAATTCACTGTCTGGTATCGATTATTCCTTACATAAGAGATCAAGCATTCAAATTGTCCCTCCTAAAGA
>JACVCQ010000480.1 GCA_016741945.1 Chitinophagaceae bacterium | reverse complement strand
GTAATGTTTCATCCACCGAAGCTGCTGTGGTCATTTCCTCAAAACCATTATCTGTTAATTCAGCTTTCATCGGTAAAACAATCTCTGCGGGATACATATGCTATGTTTTATTTAGTACAACACAAAATTACTATTAAAAGTTGTAACACTAAAATAGCTTTAAACAAGCCAATTTGTCGTTAAATATAGACTTGAGATGCCATAATGTCTTTTATTTTGACAAAATGATGGACGAAATGCCTGATTACTAGATCATACTAAGTGATGGTATACCGTTTGATCAGATTAAAAAGCATTTAAAAACTAAAAACTTAACAATATGACACTCGTAAAACACAACACAGCACCTTTTAACAGCTTGTTTGATGAACTATTCAACAGTTTCCCTGCAAGTTGGGGCAGAGATGCCAATCAGGCTTATGCAGTAGTTCCTGTCAACATTCATGAAACCAATGAAGGTTTTCATTTGGAATTGAATGCTCCCGGCAGAAACAAAGAAGACTTCAAAGTGAATGTAGAAAATGGCTTATTGACCATTAGTTATGAAAAGAAAGAAAGTCAAGAGCAGAAGGACTACAAAACGATTAGAAGAGAATTTAGCTTTCGTTCATTCAAACGCAGTTTTACCATTGATGATAAAATCAATGCAGATGGCATCCAAGCTCGTTATGAAAACGGCGTATTGAAAGTTTACCTGCCTAAAAAAGAAGAAATTAGGGTATCTCCCAAAGAGATTTCCATCTTATAAGATTTTCGTAGTAGTGTCTACCCAGACACACATGCAGTTGGTTTTGGTTACGCCCCGGATTTCTATCCGGGGCTTTTTTTGTATTACGGTAATATTTTACCTTTTTGAGCGACATATATTGAAAAGCAAACGCATGTTATTTAGATTTTTTGTAGTACTAGTAGCTGCTTTCACTTTTAGCAGTACATCCATGAGCCAAGAACAACCTAAGCATTCATTGTTATGGATGATTAGTGGCAAAGACCTTTCCCGTCCCTCTTTCGTATTTGGCACTTTCCATATGATGTGTAAATCAGATTTCACGATTACGGATAAACTCAAAGAAAAGTTGAATGCCACAGAACAATTTTATGGTGAACTGGATATGGATGATCCTTCTTTACAAATGTCTTTGATGGGTAAAATGCGCTTAAAAGATAAAACTTTAAAAGACTTGATGAGTGAATCAGAGTTTGGTGCTGTGAGTGAACAATTTCAGCGCATTACCGGAATGTCTTTTCAAATGTTTAATCAATTTACACCATTCATGCCTTTAAGTTTATTGACTATGAATGCCATTGAATGTGCAGATAAAATTCAACCGGAAGGTGAATTTGTAAAATTGGCTCAGGAAAAGAAGCTTCCCATTTTGGGTTTAGAAACCATCGATGACCAAATTGCTGCCATCAATAGTCAACCCTTGGATTCACAATTACACTCTTTGAAAAGAATGGTTTTAGCTTATGATAGTGTAAAGCAGATGATGACCAAGATGATAGACGTTTATAAGCAGAACAATGCAGATAAACTATACGATTTCATTAAAGAAACTGGCAATGGGAATGATCAGTTTGAAACGGATATGTTGATCAAAAGAAATAAAAGATGGATTCCGGTAATAGAAAAAGCCATTCATGAAAAACCGAGTTTCTTTGCTGTTGGAGCCGGTCACTTGGGAGGTAATGAAGGGGTACTGGAATTACTCAGAAAACAAGGCTATACACTTACACCTGTATTGTACTAATTTAGCCGGATGTCTAAGGAGAAGGAATTCGTCTTATTATTAAACGAACACCAACGCATCATTCATAAAGTATGCAATCTTTATATGGATGCACATGCCGATCGTGAAGATCTGTTTCAAGAGATCACATTACAGGCATGGAAGGCGTATGGTAATTTTCGAGGCGATGCAAAATTCTCTACATGGTTATATCGTGTAGCACTCAACACTGCCATTACTTTTTTTCGAAAAGAAAAAAGACAACCGAATATTTTTTCTACCGAAACAGTACCCGACTTCAATATCAATGATACTGATGACCCCATTGAAGAACAGGTAAAAGCCATGTACGCTGCAATTGGAGAATTATCAAAGATTGATAAAGCCATTGTAATGCTATATCTCGACGACTACAGTTATAATGATATTG
>JACVCQ010000479.1 GCA_016741945.1 Chitinophagaceae bacterium | reverse complement strand
ATATGGTCCACCGTCACATGTACAGGTAAACACGGTCGTTACCTAAGAAGTTCGCGTTAACACACCACAATTCCACCGTGTGCCATTGCTACCAGGCAATAGGATTGTTATAATTTTCGGGTCACAAGTATTTCCTGGAGGATTACCGCCTGTTGATGGACTATCTCCACCTTTACTACAAGCTACAATGATACTAGCAGTACCGGCTATCATCATTAATCCCAATATGGTTTTGCGAACTGTATTCATAAAGTAGTTTTAGATTTATACTATATACGTTACTTTTTCTTGTTTGGTTGCCTAAACTGATAAGAAACATTAATTCCGAAACTGCTCAATCTCACACTGCCAAATCCCAACCCACCCAATGGGAGGTTGGCAAAAGGTTCAACAGCCAATGCAGCGCTATTGTTCGTATCTCGGATTAAGCCGGCAGATAATTTCAGAATAGAGAAAAGATGTGTTTTTCCATCAGGATAATTAGCATTTCTTCTCACCGGTAATCCATTATAATAATAAAAGTAATTATAGTTTTCTCGGGTCATGAAGTAGGAGGAAAGTCCACTGCTAACAAATACTTTGGTTTTTGATATAGCATTGAAAGTGTAACGCAACAATAAAGGAACTTCCCACATATTACAGTACCCATCTACTGTTTCTAGTTTATAATTGGCAACCCAAGTACCGGTAGGGGCTTTAAAATCACTGCCGGCTATTTTATAATTTTTTCGTGTATACAAGCCTCCGGTATGCACAGACCAATTTTTATTGAAATGATATCCAATCATAATTCCGCCAGATAAGCTGGCTTTATCTGCATACCTCAATTTTACAGTTGTAGCATCGATTCCTGCAACCAGTGCCCAACTAAAAGCATTTTTTTCTTTTTTATTTTTTCCTAGCATGGAATCTTGGCTTTTCACGGTGTTAGGTTGTTCTTCAAAATTTAAGGATGTATACATGCTGTCTTTCACAGTATGGATACTATTATCAGTTACATTGTTGCCTGTGTCTATTGTTAAACGAATAACTTCTATAGTTTCTGTAGAAGCAGAGGAAGTGCTTATAGTGGTAGCAATAATATTTTTTTGTACGGATGAAAGCGGCGAAAAGGCTTGCTCTGAATTTTTTGGTTGGTTAGATAAACCCGTATTTTCTACTATTACAGAGTTCCGATGTTGAGTTTTTTTACCTAGATATAATAAAGCTTCTTTATGCTTAGTATCAATTATATGTTTGTTTTTTTGTTTGTTGTTAGATAGGGAGGGCACAGATGCAATTATCTCTTTTTTCAGTGCTATTTTTTTGGGGCTTTCTATGATTGATTCTTTGTTGGGTGTAGTTGCAACAATTGTAAAACCGATATCCGTTGAATTTGATTGCTGAATATGAAGTGTATACCATAAGATAGATCCAATAATCAATATACCTGGAACAACCCACCAGAAAAAAAAGAATCTTCTTTTCTTTTTCTCGGTAGGTAATACTTTATCCAGTTCCTTCTCCATTTTATCCCAGGAAGAAGAAGCCTTCACCGTATAGCGATCTGCTGCCTCACGGCTCAGCTGCTCAAGTCTGCTATCGTTTTCCGGGTTAGACATAATTGGTATGTATGTTTCTTTGTGAAATAATTTTTCTCAGATTACTCTTAGCTTTTGACAAATTTGATTTGGACGCACCTATACTAATATCTAATGTCTGTGCAATCTCATCATGACTAAAGCCCTCTATTACAAAAAGATTGAAGACTGTTCTGTAAACGGGGGTCAATTGTCTGATTGCTTCAATGATTTCCTGATAAGCCATTTTATCCAATCCGCTTTCCTGTGAATCCCTGATATAATCGTAATCGGTGTCATTTTCAGGATGAATAATATTCAATTGTACTTTTCTTAACTGATCGATACAGGTATTTACGATGATACGTTTGAACCACCCTTTGAATAGTGCTTCCGTATCCCCATCACGTGATAGATCAAACCGATCAATATTTTTATAGAGTTTGATAAATGATTCATGTACCAACTCTTCCGCTTCTTCCTGCTGGTGGATATAACGAAACGCAATCTTCATGGCATAATCAAATAGCCCCTCATACATCATACGTTGGGAGTTACGGTCATTTTGAGAACAGCCGTTGATCAGGGTTATTATGGACACAGTCTGGGTTGGCA
>JACVCQ010000478.1 GCA_016741945.1 Chitinophagaceae bacterium | reverse complement strand
GTTCTGGTATATGAGAGTAATTGATCTTTAAAACAAATGGCGAGTACATTTTCTAATTTTTCATTCCGCACAGCGATGCTAACAGGTTTTGCAGTTTTCAAAGCATCATCAGCATATAGAAACTGAAAACCAGTTTGCTTTCGAATGTCTTCAAAAATGCGTTGGATGGAAATGTTCTCCCCTTTAATGGTTACTTTTTGTGAAAAGCCCGCTGCACTTACCTGTAGACAGGCGATGATCATAAAAACTGTAGTTAGTTTCATAATCTTTAGCGTTTGATTTGCCCTCCGCTGCAAGGATTTTGCAGATTGGCAAACAGAAGTTAAATACATAGATTTGTATTGATTGGGTAATTAATAAACAGTTATTCAGGCTGGTATATGACTTTACTCAAATTCGCCGGATTCTGCTGCAACAGGGTCCGGTTTTTTCTTAGTCAAGTATTGTCTGTTCAACCATCTTTACCCCTGGGGAAGATTAAACGGCGTTTCATATATTTTTTATCGTTTTAGACTTGAATATGTATCCTTCCATTTTCCTAGTGATTCCATAAGCTTATGGGTTTTACCTAGTCACAATCACTTGCTTATCCTGTACTTTAAATTTTACCTCTCCTGTTAACTCCAGCATTTCCAATACTTTTGAGACATTGTTGTTTCTGGTTATTTGCCCGGTAAACTGCAAGTCTCCATTTCCTCGATATTGCACATCAACATCATACCATCTTGCAATCTGACGCATGATCGAACGCAGGTCTTCACTTTTGAAAACAAATAATCCATTCTTCCATGCGATTACTTCTTCAGTATCGAAATCATTAACAACACTAATCCTTCTGCTATTTTTATTCATTCGGGCCTGTTGTCCCGGTTTTAATATTTTTGCTTGCGGATGATCCAAGTCATCAACCGGATACACTTTCACCGCTCCTTCCAGTAAACTGGTTCTCACTTGCATCTCATCTTCATAAGCATTGACATTAAAATGTGTTCCCAATTCTTCGATGGTTGATTTTCCCGCAGCAACACGAAAAGGTTGGGTTTTATTGTGTGCTACTTCAAAATATACTTCTCCGGTAATTTGTACCTGTCTGTCTGCACCCCGAAAAGCAGTTGGAAATCGAATGGAGGAAGCAGCATTCAACCAAACTTTGGTACCATCTGATAGGGTTACCTGGTATTCCCCACCCCTGGGTGTAGATATGGTATTGTAAAAAACTTTGTCATCCCCCTTTTCCATTTGTTTCGATGCTGCGTGATAAGCCACCAGTCCATTATCTAGCTTTGTAACAGCCGCCCCACCCTGTTGTCCAAGCATACCATTGCTGGCAGTATCAAGCACAATAATAGATCCGTCATCCAATGTAAGCATCGCTTTGGTTCCACCCGGTGCAACATCATTTGCAGGAACTGATGTTTTTGTAACCAAGGGCTTAGGGGTATCGCTGTTATCTGCTACCATTAAATAATAAAGGCTGCCAGATAAAAGAATAAATATCAGTGCAACTGCGACCGACATATTCCATTTGCGCTTTTGGAGCGCCATACTTTCATTTGCCAACGCTTTTTCGGCCATCATGCTCTGATTCAAGCGAGCCATGATACGTTCTGAAAGATCAGATTCATTTCCCTCAGGCATATCAGACACCACTGCTTCCTGGTCATTAAAAGAGTGATACCAATGGTCCAACTCCTTCTTTTCGGTCTCAGACAATCGTCCCTGCTCGTATTTGTGGATCAGCTCCTGTATATGATCGGGTATGCGCATACTTATATAGTGTTTGTTCGGGGCTTTAGCACCTACGTGAAAAGAAAAAAAATTGAAAAAAGGAATGATTCAGAAGAATATTGAAGATTCACTATTGCAAATAATGAAAGTGAATGCACGACTGCTTGAAAAAAATGGGTCGATATCACAAGAATAAGGAATGGTTTACAACAGTATCACAATTCATTCAAAATGGTGCCCCAGGATCATGAGCAGCAAAAGGGGTAAAAAACTACGAACAGCTGTACGCAAATGTCGGAGTGCTTTATTCAACTGGTTTTCAACAGTTTTAGGTGATATATGCATTACTTTAGCAATCTCTTTTACCGACATTCCTTCATTACGGCTATACTGGAAAATTAGGCGGCATTTTTCCGGTAGTTTTTCCACTTCCGTTTTGACCAGCATCAGGA
>JACVCQ010000477.1:939-2181 GCA_016741945.1 Chitinophagaceae bacterium | reverse complement strand
TGGGAGCAGTGGTTACAATAGCTTCCGGATGAAATAAATAACCCAATTGTTTTGGATATTGTTGTTTGATTTTATACATCAATAACATATCATCACCACTGGCTACTTGATCAATGCCTTTGAATTGTCCCACTTCATAAAAGACAGCTTTCTTATAAGCCAGATTAGCGCCGTTGCACATGGTATGATATCCGGCAGATACCGCAGCGGCAGTAATACCTTGTAAACTCAAAAAATCCAGTAACTGAAAAAGCGATAATACACCTGAATGATGTGTGAACATCACCGGACCTGCCACGAATACTGTATCATTTGCTTGTATGTATGCATCATATAGTTCTAACCATCTTTCCTGGACTTCGCAATCGGCATCTGTAGTAATGATCCAATCAGCTTGGCTTTTACTTATGGCAAGTTCTATGGCTTTCTTTTTATAAGCATTCATCGAAGAAGCATCCACATGTTCAGCAAGATTGATTAGATGAAGGTGATGGTATTCTTGTTGTAAAGTTTGTATAACTTCAACGGTTGCGTCTGTAGAATGATCATTTACTACGATAACTTCCACAAGTTGTTTCGGATAGGATTGATCTAAAATACTTTTCAAACAAGCGCCAATATTTTCGGCTTCGTTTCGTGCAGGAATGATCACCGAAAAAGAAGTAATGGGGCTACTATTTTTTTGTGGCTCAAAGATTTGCAACCTAGAAAACCATTTTTTGTATTGCAAAATCAATATGCAATACGCCAATAGCAGAATAGAGATCAATAGGAGCACAGCCAAATACATAGAACAAAGAAACTTAAATAAATGCAACTATCGGCATACGCTATTGGTATATATGAGCACCTTTACTCAGGTTTTATAGTTGCGAAGCATTCAATAGGTCATTCTTATACTTTTCTTGTAATAAATGATGACCTGCTGTTAATTCGGTGACACTTACCCATGACTCGATGCCTTTTTGCAAACGATATCCGTGAGTGGCAAGGATAACTCTATCATACTTACCAAAAATGAGCTGAACCGTTATTTTGTGATCGCTGATTGTTTTTTTCAAGCCGCCAAACGATGGACGAAACAAACGCATGGTGGTCCATCGTTGGTATAATATTCTTCTTTCCTGCTCATGATCTAAATAATGGTGCACAAAGCGAATAATACTTTTATTGAACAAGCCTATAGCGCCTGTTAACCGCATCAAAACAAACATCCACCCCGGATAACGCATGGGGAAAGAA
>JACVCQ010000477.1:0-929 GCA_016741945.1 Chitinophagaceae bacterium | reverse complement strand
ACCGATTACCGATCCATGTTTGGGTCGCTAGTTTTTGCCAAGGGTTTTTATGTAATCCATCCGGAGCCATTAGTACCAGCTTATGAAATCGATCGGGAAAGGAAGCTAGTAATTGTAAGCAAACCCTACCCCCCATGCTGTATCCCATCAGTAAAATGGGCTTTTCTTTTGGAATAATGCTGTTGATGATCTCTACTAATTCAGCAGGTTTTAACAGCAGCCCTTCCTTCCAAACTGTTTGTCCATGAAAAGGTAAATCAATGGAAATCAATGTATACGTAGCTCCCAGCTCCTTTTCAAAAAGCCCAAACTTGCTGCCATCCTCCCCATACCCATGAAAACAACAGATATAGGCAGATCCTGACCCAAAACGATAGTAATGAATCTGCGATTGCCCATAGCTGATAAAATGCGCTGTCACCAATGGAATTTTAAGGTTTTATTCTTGGCAATATCAAAGAAACGAATTTACTTTGAAAATAGTTGCATAACTAACTATATGCCAAACAACCAATTTAAAAGAGGGGAATTATACAGTGTGATCAATGGTATGGCTTCTACAGCTGTTGCCAGAAGATTGCAAAAGAATTTTAGACAGGCAGGACTGGAGATCACGATCGAACAATGGAGTGTATTGTATCACTTATGGAAAGAGGATTGTTTGAGTCAGCAGGAATTGTGTAACCGAACTTTTCGTGATAAACCCAGTATTACCAGACTGATTGATAACCTGGAGAAACAAAAGCTGGTTAAAAGAACTGCATCGAAAGAAGATCGAAGAATCAATCTGGTATGCTTAACAGATGCTGCCAAAGCATTACAAGACATCACGATTGATCTAGCCAATCAAACCATGAATGAGGCATTGATAGGCGTGAATAAAGAGGAAATTGAAACGGTGAAGACTGTGTTTCAAAGGGGGAATGAAA
>JACVCQ010000476.1:1487-2183 GCA_016741945.1 Chitinophagaceae bacterium | reverse complement strand
GCCTTGTACGGACAAGCTTTGTCATCCGCGCTCATCATGGAAAGTATTGATATTCCGGATCGTTCAGAAGTTTCTGCATCCATCTCATCAGTATTTCTTGGGGCAGGCTTACAAAAAGTAGCAAAAGATAAAAAGTCTTCTTGGGGGGGTAACTACGGGTATACCAACTTACTTCCTTACTTCAGTATCGTCAAACAAAAACCTGATTATTTCCGTATGCCTGAGTTTCATACTGCAGATCTCAACTTCCGTATGAAAACCAAAAACGGCGGTATGCTTAAATATTATGGAACCTTTGGAGCCAGTGATCTTGGTTTGCGTAGACCCAATATTGATGATCCTAATTTAAAGAATGCTTTTGGTTTGAATAATATCAACGTGTATAACAATCTTAGTTGGAGAGAGAACTTGGGTAATGGCTGGAAAATGAATCTGGGATTGGGTTATAGCACAGACTTCAATGATATTGATCAGCAAATACAAAACCAACAAAACCAAAAGATCACAACCGGACAGTCTTGGATCGATAACAATAATTTCCGTATCAAGACACGCTCTGATTTATCACAAGTCAAAGCTGTTTTTGATAAAAGATTAAGTGGTATCAGTGTATTGCGTATGGGGGGGTCATTTAGTATTATCGTAAACCGAGGCACATTCCATAAACAGAACCAACAAGTAACATACCCTTACAAA
>JACVCQ010000476.1:0-1477 GCA_016741945.1 Chitinophagaceae bacterium | reverse complement strand
CACATTCAAAAACCAGACCGCATCATTACCAGATCAATTCAAAGCAATGTTTTCTGAGGAAAATCTTTATATCACCAAAGACCTGGCAGCAAAGGTTGGCGCAAGATTTGAACATTCTTCTCTGATCAACAAAGCCAATATTGCTCCTCGTTTATCACTTGCTTACAAAACAGGTAAAGGAGCGCAGATGAGTATTGCTTATGGCGAATTCTATCAGAAACCGGAAAATAATTATTTGTATGCAACTACCAATTTCGGATATGCCAAAGCCACACATTTCATTGCGAACTATATTAAGAATACTGCTTTACAAACTTTTCGTGTAGAAGCTTTTTATAAAAAATATGATGGACTGGTAAAAACACATCCTTCTTTTAATAATGCAGGTGCAGGTGATGCAAAAGGTGTTGAATTATTCTGGAGAGACAAAAAAACATTCAAAGGATTGGATTATTGGGTGAGCTATTCATACTTGGATACCAAACGTGATTTTCTCAATTATCCGAAACAATTGCAACCCACATTTGCAGCCAATCATACGGCCTCATTTGTGATGAAGCGTTTCATTAGCAAGATCAATACCGGATTCAATTTCACGTATTCTTACGCTACAGGTCGCCCATACTACAACTTGGTTCAAAGCGGAGCTCAGTTCACAATAGCAGATCAAGGAAAAACAATCGATTATCACAATTTGGGTTTCAGTTTTAATTATCTCACTTCCTTAGGGAAAGCTTATGCGGTATTTGTGGGTTCTGTTACCAATGTCCTCAATAGCAAACAAATATTCGGTTATAACTATTCAAACAACGGACAAAGAAAAGAAGCCATTACACCTCCTGCTCCACAGTTCTTTTTCTTAGGTGTGTTCCTGAGTTGGGGAGTGGATAGAAGACAGGATGCTATCAATAATAATTTATAAGTCTGAAGCTGCAAGCTACAGGCACCAAAGAAAAATAAAATCAAGAAATCAAAAATTAAAAAATTAAACTTAAAACCAAGACCAACGAACAACTCAATTAACAACTTTGGCAAATTGCCAAAGCCAGAGCCGGATTCAAATGGGGGCTCTTCAGTTACCTGATTGTCAATGCTTTTTTAGTAGTGGTGTGGTTCTTTTCATCAGGAATCAACTCCTACTTCTGGCCTGTATGGGTGATGTTGGGATGGGGTGTGGGCTTGGCTTTTCAATACTTCCACGCCTATCACGGAACCAAATTTTTAACCGCTGCGGAAGAGTATGAAAAGTTGAAGCAGCGAGAGGGAAGTGAAAAGTGAAAGGTGAAAAGTCAAAAAAATCAAGAAATCAAAGATCAAAAAATCATAGATCATAAAATCAAACTTAAAACCATGAAACAGATCGTTATTATTTTATCGATGTTCATTGCCGGACATCTTGCTGCACAAACTAAGTATGAAGCAGGAATGCAAAAAGGATTAGAACAATTTAGTGCTGCTAAAACAGCAGAGGATATGG
>JACVCQ010000475.1 GCA_016741945.1 Chitinophagaceae bacterium | reverse complement strand
TTTTTCATTTTTTCTTGGAATGGACGGAATACCTCTGCATTTTTCTTATCAACAATTCCATTGGCAGTCATAAGACTCCTGTCTACCGTTTTAAAGGCATTCAGGATCTCAGATGAAACATTCAGTGCCAACAGTGCTGTAAGCACGAGGTACATCATATTAATCATCTTCTGCCTCGGTTCCTTGGGTAATGACATTTATCTAAAATTTTCTATTCGGTTTATAATAGGTTTTGCTAGCAAGACATATTAAGCACGTCCTTGCATGGCTGTTAACATATTGCCATATACCTGATTCAACTTACCTAGGTTATTGGCCAGCACGGCAATTTGTTCTTTGGCCTTCAATGCATCATCTGCACTGCTCGACATGGCTGCAGAAGCTTGTGCGAGCTTACCATAAAACTGGTTCAATGCTTTCAAATGATTATTGCTTTCTTGCAATTCCAATTCATAAATAGTATTCAAAGAAGACAGGTTTTTAGTCAATACCTGTACCTGCTCATGAAATTGTTTGGTTCCTTCTGATGCACTATTGAACCCGGAAAGTGACTGAGTTGCCTGATTCACTGCTCCTGATATTGAAGAAAAAGCCGTGGTAGCTTCTTTAGCTTTGGCTGAAAAATCACCGGTTGACTTCACTACATCGCTGATCTCACCCATATTATCTACGGTACTACCTAATTTCTGGAAACTGGCGCTCAATTTTGATAAGTTAGCAGGAGTAATATCTGCTTGTTGTAACATATCATCCAGACTTTTTAAAGCGGGATTACCAGCGGCTACCGGTGCTGCAGGTGCACCCATATCAGGAGGTGGTAAAATAGCATATACAACAAAGATGAGCGCTTCTGTGGTCAGACCAATCTTCAAAGCCCAATCTGCCCATGACAAGTGAAGAATTTTTGCCATTGCACCGAAAATTACTACGGAAGCACCCAGACATACAATTACGTTTACAATTCGGTTGGTTGCGGGAGAAACACCTGAAGCCATAATCTTAAGTTTAGTTTTAAATAGTTATTGTTCTCGTATCGCCTTAGGCGATACAAAACGGATGTTATTTTTTTGATTTAGGAGCCAAGTCAATCACACAACGAAAACCGATGTATGATTTGGCGGTATCCTGGTATTCATAATTGCGAGTACTTACCTGGAGATAATAAGCAATATCTTTCCAACTACCACCACGTACTACTTTACGTTTCATACGAGGTAAATCTGAGTCAGCTGCTTCAATACGTACATCCGGACTTAAATCAGACATAAAGTTGTATGAACCTTCATAGAAATAAGAACCTGTCCATTCCGCTACATTACCAGACATATTATATAAGCCATAATCATTTGCCCAATAAGCATCCGCTTTTACAGTATAGAAACCACCATCTTCAGGATAGTTACCACGACCGGGTTTGAAATTGGCTAACAAGCAACCTTTTTTATTCCTCAGATAATAGTTACCCCAAGGAAACATAGAATTGGTTCTTCCACCACGTGCTGCATATTCCCATTCTGCTTCACTCGGCAAACGATAATCACCGTCTACTGCAAACTTTTTCTTTTCTAACCAGGAATTCTGGTAATGTGTACGCCAATGACAGAAAGCAACAGCTTGTTTCCATGTTACCCCTACTACCGGATAATTACCATAAGATGGATGAGCGAAATAACGCTTGGTCATGGGTTCATTGTAAGAATAAGAGAAGTCTCTGATCCAAACAAGGGTATCGGGATATACCTTCTCATCATACTTGACGATAAAATCTTTTCGAGGTCTATCGGCATTTTCGCGCTTGGCTGCTTCAGGTAAATTGAAATACTCTACTTTGTATTTAAGTTTACCGGGATCAATCTCATTTCTTCCGAATAAACGATTATCCGGAGCCAGGTTTAACTCATTTAATTTTTCGATCGTCGCTTTATCATATCTGATCTGGGCTACTTTTCTCCAATCTACGGCAGAAGTATCATCTTCTTTATTGATACCACCGCCATACAAAATCTTAAAAGATAATGAATCGCGTACCCAGTTCACGAACTGACGATATTGGTTATTGGTGATCTCTGTTGCATCCATCCAGAAACCGGGAATAGACATAGATCTATTCCTATTGGTATAATTAAAACTAATATCCTCATCACTGGGGCCCATATGAAAAGTTCCCGGTGGAATATATACCATGTTTC
>JACVCQ010000474.1 GCA_016741945.1 Chitinophagaceae bacterium | reverse complement strand
ATGTAAGATGAACTCAGAAAAGATACGGCTGCAATACTCAAATCCTTAAAAGCTTCAAGTGTAGAAGCGGCACTTTCAGAAACACCAAAGTTTTGCTGTACTTGTAGAATAACAGTGCCTACGCTATTGAGCAGTATGGCGAATACAAAATAGTTGAGAAACAAAGATGTTTTTATTTTCCAGTTTTGCATATAAATGGATTAAAATTATTCTTGAATGGGTATCAGTTTCAAGCAAACAGGACTAGGTACTTCTGTTTGGCGGATCAATTGTTGGAGTAAGCCTGTTTGTTTATCAATACGATATATAACAATATTATTGGTTCGTTGATTCGCTACTAATAAAAAATTACCGCCGGGTTCAATGAGAAAATTTCTGGGACCTGCTCCGGGAATGGGTTGGTAACCGATAGCGGTAAGCTTACCCGTATTTTGATCGATGGAAAAAATGGCAAGGTTATTTTCTTCGCCTCGGTTAGACGCGTATAAAAATTTACCATCTGGTGATACATGAATATCAGCACTACCTGCTTGTCCGGAAAAATCTTTGGGATGTGTTGCTATCTGCTGAATACCTGTTAAATAACCATTGGTATAACGATATGCTTTGATAGTACCTGTTAACTCTTCCAATAGGTACACAAATTTTTGGTTGGGATGAAAATCAAGATGGCGTGGACCACTTCCCGGAGCAGAAGCTGCGAAAGGTATGGCTGCGGTTTTCAAGGGTTGTTTGGCTGAAGGATTGAATAGATACATCATCAATTTATCGGTTCCCAAATCCGGTACCAAAAGATATTTCTCATCCGGAGAAAAAAATGTTCCATGAACATGTGGCTTTTCTTGTCTGCTTTTATTGACACTACTACCTGTATGTTGAATCTTCTGTACATAGTGTTTCAGACTGCCGTCACTGGCAACTGGAAACACACTGATATTTCCTCCGCTATAGTTTCCCGCGATGACCCATTTCCCTGTTTTGTCTACTGTTATGTAACATGGATGATCACCACCTGTTGGCTGACTGTTGATGTAATATAATTGTCCGGTTGCTGCATCAAACTCATATGCACTTACATAACCGGGTTGATCACCACCCGTTTCGTTCACTGTATAAATTTTTTGTTTATCCGGGGATACTGCCAGAAATGAGGGATTGGTAGCACTATCGGTGCTGCTTACCCATTGAATTTCTCCGTTTCGGGAGTTAAACCGGAATACATACACCCCTTTACTCTTACCGGTAGTATAAGTACCCACTAACAAGTAATGATCTTGTGCGAAGAGTGATAAACAATAAAAACACATGAAGAACAATATAGGGGCTCTCATGATGGGTTGGATTTTCTGTAAGATAAACATTGCATCGCATTCTTTTGAATCATACAAGAATAATATCTACAGATATGACTTTTTACGATTTCGGGAGTCTCTGCTGATTAATATAGTTATTTAGTAGACTAATTGTATTTTTGCGAGGCAAATCAGCAATATGAGATATATATACTTGGGTCTAATACTTTTTATAATGAGTTGTGGAGTGAAACAAAATAAAAATTTACAAACGGGAGAGTGGCAAGCCAAATTACTCCGTGAGGATGGGAATCATATCATTTTCAACTTTGAGGTAATTAATTCCGGTGATAGTATTCAATGGATCATTAAAAATGGAGAAGAACAGATTCGAGTAGATGATATTACAATAAAAGATGATTCTATACTAGTGGCCATGCCGGTATTTGAATCCTATTTTAAATTGGTAAAAAATGGCAATAACCAACTCTCAGGTATTTGGACCAAAGCAGCCACTGCAGGTTTTATTGATATGCCATTTGAAGCAAAAGCAGGAATAAGTGCAAGATTTGAAACCAATAATCAACCAGCTGCTAATATCTCAGGAAAATGGGAAGTGACTTTTTTTAGGGCAGATGGTTCTCCCAGACCTGCCATTGCAGAATTTGTACAACAAGGTAAAACCCTTTCAGGAACCTTTATTACACCTACGGGTGATTATAGATACTTATATGGTATTGTAGATGGTCACCGTGTCAAGCTCTCTACATTTGATGGGAGTCATGCCTATTATTTCGACGCAACCATTGATAGTGATACTTCTATTACAAATGGTCATTATTATTCAGGCGCTGCCAGTATTGAATCATGGAAAGCGGTAAAAAACGATAAGGCAACACTACCT
>JACVCQ010000473.1 GCA_016741945.1 Chitinophagaceae bacterium | reverse complement strand
TTCTTATACCATTCGAAATCTTTCAGACTATGTAATGAATGTTCGTACTGCCCTGCCTGCAGCTTTAACCACTACCAATGCTATTTATATTCAAGAACAACTTCGTTGGAACAAGCTAACGTTATTATTGAGTCTGCGTCAAGAGTGGTTTAAGGATATTACGAATCATCAGTCGCCAGGAGAATCGTCGTTCCGTAATAATGTATTATTGCCCAGAATTGGTATCACATATGCCGTTCATAAAAATATAAATGTGTACGCTACTTATTTGAAAGGATTTCAGCCACAGTCCAATACAGTGACACTCATGCCCAATACCGGTTCATTCTTTGGCACTGCTAAATCAGCAAGTATTTTTCCTCCATTAGAAAGTGATTTGAAAGAGATGGGAGCAAAAGCAGTATTTCTGAATGGTAAGTTGAGTGTGAATGCGGCAGTATATCACATCCATCAAAAAAACTTATTGATCAATGCGAATCTGCCCGCATTCCCTGATTCATTGGTGACTAGAGGTGGTGAACGCAGCAGAGGTTTTGAAATCGATATGGCAGGATTCATACTTCCCAACTGGCAATTGAATGTTTCTTACAGTTATATTGATGCCATCATCACCAATGATCGAGACGCTTCTTTAAAAGGGGCTAGAAAGCAAAATGCTCCTGTGCATAGTGGTAATCTTTGGACTAGGTATAATTTTAAAGGAAATACTTTCTTAAAGGATATTGGAATTGGGTTAGGTGCTCAGCATAACGGCAGTATGGTTCCTTGGTTTACTAGAGCTTTTAAAACGCCGGCATATACTTTAATTGACATGGCATTTTACTACACACCGGGCAATAGCAATATGCAGTTAGCACTGAATGTAAATAACGTAGCCAACAAAACACACTGGATCGGAGCTCAAAACTACTTGCGTCTATTTCCGGGAGCACCAAGAAACATAATGTTAACTGCAACGTATAAATTTTAAATCAGTCATAATGATTTCATTGCAAAAGAGCCGTCTTCTTGCTCAGTTGGTAGTTAAAACTGTACTTAAGCAGAAATCAACATGGATACTCTATGCAGTAACCGTTCTATTGGTGTCGTATAGCCTTATCACTGGATACCAGCAATACAAGTACCAACATGAGATTCGAGTAACCTATCAACAAAAAGCGAGGGAGAGTTGGGAATCCAATCCTGATAAACATCCTCATCGCATGGCACATTATGGCTCTTTTGCTTTTCGCCCCAGACATCCATTAAGTTTTTTTGATTTTGGAATGGAGAGTTACACAGGTAACACTGTTTTTCTTGAAGCACATAAACAAAACAGCGTCAATTTTTCGGAAGCGGGATTTTCCACCGGTATGCTAAGGTTTGGAGAGATCAGTATGGCGGTGATTGTGCAACTCCTCTTTCCAATGATCCTCTTTTTTCTCGGATTTGGATTGATTGCTAGTGAGCGGGAAAACGGAACACTGTCTATTTTGTTAAGTCAGGGAGCCCGTTGGCAAGAACTTTTAGTAGGTAAATCCTTAGGATTATTCACCGTAATATTGCTTTTTCTTTTACCTGTACTCATTTCATCAGGTATATTACTTGCTGCTGCAAGCCCTTATGATGGAGGTGCACTAGTAGTGCAACGGGGTTTTCTTTTAGCAGGAATTTATCTATGCTATCTACTTTTACTTTCATTTGTAACAGTCTTTATTTCGTCAATATCTACAACAGCTAAACATTCATTGCTTGTACTGATTGGAATATGGTTGGTATTTATGGTATTGTTACCACGCGGATTGCAATCGCTTGGCAATAAACTTTATCCTGCTCCGGGTAAGCTGGCTTTTGATGCAGCCGTAGAAAATGAACTTATTCAGCAAGGCGATAGTCATAATCCGGATGATGTTCATTATAAAAAATTGAAAGACTCCATATTGCAAGCATATCAGGTAGATTCAGTTCAAAAATTACCGTTCAACTATAGTGGTTTTGTAATGAGAGAAGGCGAAAGAATCAGTGCAATGATCTATAATGAACATCAACAACGTTTATGGGATATCTATCGAAAGCAAAATAGCGTGACTTCTTGGGCAGCATTTGTGAACCCATTCATAGCTATCAGAAATTTATCAATGTCATTGACCGGTACCGACTTTGATGCGTATACTGACTTTCAAAAACAGGCAGAAACTTACCGATATCAGTTAGCGCAGCGCATGAATG
>JACVCQ010000472.1 GCA_016741945.1 Chitinophagaceae bacterium | reverse complement strand
CTTATATTCTGGATGCCGTAAAAGACTGCTCTGTTTTTTTTGTAGAACAGGAAAAGACTGCCCGACGTTTTCTAAAAAAATTATGGAGAGAAATGATCATTGACAACTATCAATGGTTTGCCATTCATAAAGCTGAGGCTGAAGTAAAACAGACATTTATTCAACTCCTACAACAGGGCAAGAATATTGGCATCATTAGTGAAGCGGGATGTCCGGGTATTGCTGATCCCGGACAAATACTTGTAGAAGCGGCGCAAAATTTGGGTGTTATTGTAAAACCATTGGTAGGCCCCAGTTCTATTTTGCTGTCTTTAATGGCCAGTGGTATGAACGGACAATGTTTTCAGTTTCATGGTTATTTGCCGATAGATGGAACTGAGCGAAAGAAAAAAATTCGAGAATTAGAGGCTGACTCTTCAAAACGAAACTGTACACAACTATTCATTGAAACCCCTTATCGCAATAATGTGCTCATCAATGATCTTTTGCAAAGTTGTAAGCCGGAAACAAAACTATGTATAGCAGTAGATATCACTGCTACAACGGAATCCATCAAAACAAAAACAATCCGTCAGTGGAAACAGGATCAGCCTGATGTCCATAAAAAGCTGGCGATCTTTTTACTACAAGCCTAATCATTTTAAGAACCTCTGCATAAACTCCGCGTCCTCATTTCTCTGCGGTATAACACTGTAGAGGACGAGAGAAAAGGAGTTTACGCAAAGATGTTTATGGTTGTTTGGGAGCGATGATACTTTCAGTTGCTGCACCGCGAACTTCATACACACTATCTACAATGTTTCGCTCCAATCCACGCCAAGGTAGTGTACCAAGATATCTTTTATAATGAAGCTCTACTTCCTTTCCGGAGCAACGCAATAATTGTTCAGCAACGGATTCACTGGTGACACTAAAATCGAATTCATTGCTTTGTACATTGGCACGAAATCCACTTTGAATAATTTTACCTTCCCAGGTTTTAAAAAGAACCCCTTTTTTCTGAAAGGTATTCAACAAACCGGCTTTGGTTCCTTCCGCATAAACAAAATAATAACGCCAATAAATGAAACCTGAAAGCGAAACGAATACAATAATAATAGTGGTCCAGATGATTTTTTGTTTGGTTGTCATTTATAAACCATATTTATCTACAAGGTAAATCAATGCTGCCATATTCACAGCGCCTAGTAACAGCTCTCGTTTATTGACGTTTTCAAATACATCTGTTCTTGCATGATGCAGATCGAAGTAACGTTGTGGATCGGGAATGAAACCGGCAATCGGTGTACCAAATGTTCGATTCAGCGGACCAATATCTGCACCGCCTCCAGTACCTGACATATCTTCTGTTCCATACGGTTTTAGCAGGGGTAACCAAGCCTGCATTTTATCATGTTTATCTTTGGGGGCTGTAAAACCAAAACCTCTGGGTGTAAATCCACCTGCATCACTTTCCAGTGCGAAAATGTGTTTCTCTCCTTTTTCTTTGGCTTCAGCTGCATATTTATTACCACCACGCATTCCATTTTCTTCATTGGCAAAGAGCACAAAGCGAATGGTTCTTTTGGGTTGATAACCGATGGCTTTCAAGGCTCGCATCACTTCAATGGTATGTACAACACCGGCACCATCATCATGAGCACCTTCATTCACATCCCAGCTATCCAAGTGTCCGCCAACAGTAATGATTTCATCCGGGAAAGTAGTTCCTCTGAGTTCTCCAATCACGTTGTGCCCAATGGTATCTGGTAGAAATTTGGCGCTGGTCTTCATAGAAACACTGAAGGAAGATTGCTTACTCAGTTCCCAGATATAATCAGCATCTCTGGGTCCCATAGCAATAGCAGGGATTTTAGGAAATGAATCATTATATGCTGTGCTTCCTGTATGTGGATCATTAGCTGTTGATTCCGTTAAAGAACGAATCATCACGCCAACAGCCCCATATTTAGCAGCCATACTAGGACCTGCTCTTCTGGATACACCTGTTTGTCCGTATGAAACAAAGGGTTTGATATTGGTGGGATCAAAGGAATGATTAAAGTACACGATTTTGCCCTTCACTTCATCCTTTCTTTTTTCCATCTCATCAAAACTATTAAAGGCAATTACTTGTGCTGTTATAGGTTTTCCATTCCCTAAAGAATTGCCTAATGCAAGTACATCCAATGCTCGGTTTATTTTTTTTCCGTCGATGCTGACTACCCTAGCATCTTCTTTTGCA
>JACVCQ010000471.1 GCA_016741945.1 Chitinophagaceae bacterium | reverse complement strand
CTGTATAACCGTGCAATGGTGCTGTATATCGGTTATCAAATTCAATAAAGGTTTTGATCTGTTCGTATCCCGCATAACTGATCTGATCTACATAACGAATAGATTTTTCTTGGATTTTCTTTCCCAACTTTTTCAAAAAACGTTTTACATAAACACTGTTACCGGGTTGTGAGAGTGCTTGTACACTGGCATACAGATCACAGGGAACAGAAATACCGATTACTTTTTTAACAGCAGCAGGAACCTGATCGGGAAACTCACCTACAGACCGTAAACTCAAACTGCCACCCATACTAAATCCAATGAGAACAATATCTTCATAACCATATTGATCAATTGCATGTTGTATGACTGCTCTCAGATCATTCGCATCACCATGATGATAAAAACGCAATAATCGGTTGGGTTCACCACTACAACTTCTGCAATTCCATCCCAATGCATCCCATCCATTTGCAACAAATTTTCTGGCCATACCGGTAACATAATGTCTGCCGGAATCGCCTTCCAGTCCATGTGTAATGATGACCAATTTTTTCTCAGTCCTATTTTGCTGATGCCAATCCAGATCCACAAAATCGCCATCAGGTAACTCCAGTCTCTCCCGATGATCATACCGAAACTTTATTTTCCGAAACATACTCGGATAAATAGACTGTACATGTCCATTCCATTGCCAAAAAGGAGCACGATAGGAGGTATCGGGAATGTGGGGCATGTGAAGTTTTGGTAAAAATAATGGAAAGAAGAAACAAGGAACAAGAAACAGGGAACAAGGTCCAAAGGACTCCCTTGGAGAAGGTTCAAGAATCAATACACAAGTTTAAATAGCGCCGGACTTTAGTCCGGCGAAACAAAAAGGCCAGAAAGCCAACCCCCATTACTCATTACTAGCAGCTCGTGGCTCGTGGCACAAGGCTCGCAGCTCAAAGCTTATTTCGTATTTTCACTCCATGACCGGCGCCAAATACCTCAAATACCTGAATCCGCTCACGCTGTTTGATACCAAGCGAACGCGGGATATTTTTCATGTGAATCCTACCATTATTCCGGAAAGAGTAGAAGCCAGTGAGATACGGGTGAAAGTGTATGATTATTCTGCAACTGAATTTGTAGAAAAACAATTGAGTGATATCAAAGATTGTTTTACTTATCGGGATAATGAGCATATTACCTGGATCAACGTCGATGGTATTCGTAAGGCGGATGTGGAAGCAGTATGTCATCATTTTGGTATACACTATTTGATTGTAGAAGACATCATGAGTGTGAGTCAGCGACCGAAGATGGATGAGATGGAGAATGTACTGTTTTGTTTGCTCAATATGTTATACTTCAATGAACAAACCGGCGCGGTGGAGACTGAACAGATCAGTATTGTTTTAGGAAAAGGATTTGTATTGTCTTTCCAGGAAGATGCAGGAAGAGATGTATTCAATCCCATTCGTGATAAGTTAAAACTGAATGGCAGTAAGCTACGAGTGAGTGGTGCCGATTATCTCTCTTATGCGTTGTTGGATATGATCGTAGACAACTATTATATCGTGATGGAGAAACTGGGTGATCGCATAGAGTTACTGGAAGAAAAGATCATACGCGGTAGTAATACCCGAACACTGGCAGTGATCAATAGTTTACGCAAAGAGCTGATTGTATTGAAACGCAATGTGAGTCCGGTAAGAGAATTGATCAATGGATTTATTCGCAGTGAAAGTGATTTACTCGAAGAAAAAACGACCAAGTATTTTAAAGATGTATACGATCATATTCTGCAAGCGAATGACTTAGCAGAGAACTATCGAGATATGATGATGAACTTACAAGATCTCTATCTCAGCAATGTAAACCTGAAGACCAATGAAGTGATGAAAGTAATGGCCATTGTAACCTGTTTACTGGCACCCGCAACAGTCATCGGCGGCATCTTCGGCATGAACTTCGATCGCATCCCTTATCTCCACCACCAATACGGCTTCTTCATCGCAGTTGGACTGATGCTGATTGTACCAATTTGGATGTTGGTGGTGTTTAAGCGGAGAGGGTGGTTTTGAAGAAAGCTGTGAGCTGTGAGCCAGGGACTTTGAGCTATAAACTTGTAACAAAGATTGTTACTCGATGTTTCTTTTGGCTCGCAGCTCGTAGCTCACAGCTCGTAGCTCACAGCTTCCTAAACTTTCACCAGCTTCCACTTCCCCCGTTTAAACAAGATCACACTGGTAATGGTGATACAGG
>JACVCQ010000470.1 GCA_016741945.1 Chitinophagaceae bacterium | reverse complement strand
TAAAAAAAGGGTGTTGTGTAACGGATGTTTGTCTGCTCGTGTTGTTACATGAACAAAGAGTTGTTACGGTGTGTAAAGAGGCTGTAGCCGTAGGAGTACAAGCAGTAAAGAGAATATCATCAATGGCAAGATCATTACCGCATTGAGGTTGACCGCCATAAGCATCTACCATTTCTAATACCAATGAGGTCGTACCGGAAGGAAGATCAAATGAAAATCCATACTGTATCCAATTAGGAGCAACAACTCTGTTGGTGGTTAAGGGGATATTACCGGTACTGTAAGAAGCTAATACAACACCTGATGTATTCTTAATATTAAATGTAACATTTGGATATACATATCCTAAACCGCAAACCAGTAAAGTGTTACTGGTAGTATTAACGTTTGCAAGCCATGCTGAAAAGTTAAACCTAGAACCAGGGCAAAGATTATCAACTTGCTGAGAAAAAAAAACAGATCCACCAGTACCCGCATTTACCAAAAACATATTTCCATTGGTATTGCCGGTATGATCTCCCCCTACTGCCCAATCATTCTTACCTGAGTTTTGAACTAGTGGTGTAACAATATAAGATCCATCTGCAAGTTGACCACTGTTTTGAAAACTATAGTTAGTGGAAAATCCAGAAGGAACAGTTGATTTAGAAGTTGAACTAGCACCTTGTCCAAATGTCTGTGAAAATACAGGTGCCAATGCATTGCTGGAGCAAATACCTTGTCCATGGGTTTGTAAATAGCATAGGACAAAAGTCAGCAACAACACAAAATAATATGTGTGCTTCCTGTGGATCATGGATATTGGATATACGGTGTTAATCAGAAATCAGTCGGATAGGATTCCGATCTTCTGTAACAGTTTTCATAGGTCTATGCAATCTACATAACTAACACTGCTTGCTATATTATTTTTATGTGACAGAATCTTCTTTTCTTTGTAGGGCGGTAACTACAAGATTAATCTCACTCACTCTATTGTTTATATATTAAGAAAAAGACTATTTACGAAAATGTGGTATAGACTTGGTCAATTTATTTTGAGGTACAGACTTGTTTTATTGTTTTTGTTGATTCTTGCTACGGGAATCATGACTTATTATGCTACACAGGTAAAACTGAGTTATGAATTTACAAGAGCCATACCTACTGACAATCCAAAATACCAAGATTATCAATCCTTCTTGAAGAAGTTTGGGGGTGATGGTAATATGATGGTGGTTGGATTCGATACAGATTCATTTTACCAAACAACCTATTTCAATGAAGTAGCACAACTACATCAGCAAATAAAAAAAGTCAAAGGAGTAACTGGAGTTCTTAGTATTCCGGATGCGGTGAGTTTGAGAAATGATCGTGAAAATTCGAAACTGATTCCCGAAAAAATATTTAATACGCCCTATACTGATCAATCGCTATTAGATAGTAACAGGTTGGTATTCGAAAATCTTCCTTTCTATCAAACGTTATTATATAGTGATTCTACACATGCTTACTTAATGGGGATTACTGTTAATGGAGATACAATCAATAGTAAAAGCAGAACCAGACTGATTCATGATATTGGCGCACAATTGAAATTATTTGAAGATAAAACAGGATCAATATTACATATTAGCGGACTTCCATACATCAGGACCACCATCGGTAATAGAATTAAAGATGAAATGAATTGGTTTTTGATAGGATCCTTGTTATTATCTGCAATTACTTTACTGATTTTCTTTCGTTCATTCAGTGCTATGTTCATGAGTTTGATCGTTGTGGGAATAGGTGTAGTGTGGAGTTTAGGAACCATTGTTTTGTTGGGTTATAAGATCACGCTGCTCACTGCATTGATACCACCATTAATTGTAGTAATTGGTATTCCTAATTGCATTTACTTCCTGAATAAGTATCATACTGCTTATCGCGATACAGGTGATAAGGAAAAAGCATTGATTACCATGGTAGGAAGAATGGGGATTGTAACCTTATTCTGTAATATTGCTGCAGCTATTGGGTTTGCTGTATTTGCATTAACAAAAAGTGCATTATTACAAGAATTTGGTGCTGTAGCCGGAATTAATATCATGGCATTGTTTGTGATTTCTTTGATCCTTATACCTATTGTTCTCAGTTATACAAAACCTCCACAGCCCAAACATGTCCGTTATTTGGATAATCGGTTTTTGGAAAAATTATTGGTGAGAATTGAACGATGGACTTTTCACCATGCACGTTGGGTATATGGTGTTACAC
>JACVCQ010000469.1 GCA_016741945.1 Chitinophagaceae bacterium | reverse complement strand
CCAAATCTACATGCTATGTCAAACACCAAATCACAGTTTCACATTAGTGAAAATGCACGTAATGCGGCTATTATAGCCATTATACTGATTGCAGTTGTTGTATTGTCGTATCTCGAATGGAAAGGACGCTCTTAGCATTATAAGCGTATTTTTTCACCAGCCCCTCTTTTTTTTCCCGGCCTAGAAAGCGTCGGCTGTAATGTTTTTGTTCTACCTGAGACTAATCAGTAAAAAAAAGAGTACAAAAACTGTAACCTAATTCATAAAGGAACGTTAGGTATAATTAACAATGGTTAACCTGATTGTTTCAAATACCGGGTTAGTTTTGTACCAGAAAATAACTGACATGAAGAATATTATTTTGATCAGCCTATTCATCACTTTTACTGCATGCAGCGGTAGTCAGGTTCGTAGTTTCTATAAAACTGCAGGAAAGAAAGTAGCAAGTTGTTGTACTTCAATGTCTTTGAAGCAACGCAATGCTCTTCAGGAAGGCAAAACTGTCGGTATTGAAGAAAATACGATACAACAACAACCGCCGGCTGCCATTCATTTATTAGAATGGAATGAAACAGTCTTCATCTGGTAAATCAATCCCCTTGTACATATATATAGCCACGCACTGCGTGGTTTTTTTATACCCCCTCGTTCTCCCCTACTATTTTCGTAGTTTTGCCAGCCTTAAAAAAGAGATCAGGAATGGAATTGAGCAAGAACTATATCCCGGGAGATATCGAAGCCAGATGGTACCAACATTGGCTAAACAAAGGTTATTTTAACAGCACCCCTGATGAAAGGGAGTCTTTTACGGTTGTTATACCACCACCGAATGTCACCGGTGTATTGCACATGGGACATTGCTTGAACAATACCATTCAGGATATTTTGGTTCGTCGCGCCCGTATGCAGGGAAAAAATGCCTGTTGGGTACCGGGCACTGATCATGCTTCTATTGCAACAGAAGCTAAGGTAGTAGCCATGTTACGCGAGAAAGGTATCGCCAAATCGGCGATCGGTAGAGAAGAGTTTCTACAATATGCTTGGGAGTGGAAAGAAAAATATGGTGGCATCATATTGCAGCAGTTGAAAAAAATGGGCTGTAGCCTCGACTGGAATCGTACTTCCTTCACGATGGACGAAGATTATTATCGTTCCGTAATCAATGTATTTGTAGATCTCTATCAAAAAGGCTGGATCTATCGGGGTAAACGTATGATTAACTGGGATGTGAAAGCAAAAACTGCTTTGAGTGATGAAGAAGTGATTTATAAAGAGGTTCAGAGTAAGTTGTATTATGTTCGATATGAAGTAGTTGATAGTTTGGAGTTGACCGTTGACAGTAAGAAGGAGAAAGAGTTTATTACGATTGCTACGGTTAGACCTGAAACCATTTTGGGAGATACTGCTATATGTGTGAACCCGAATGATGAGCGCTACCAACACTTACATGGAAAGTATGTGGTTGTTCCATTAATTGGAAGACGAATCCCCATCATTGCAGATGAGTATGTGACCACAGAATTTGGTACCGGAGCTTTAAAAGTAACGCCTGCACATGATATGAATGACTATCAGCTCGGACAGAAATACAATCTCGAAGTCATTGATACCATGAACGATGATGGTACCATGAGTGAAGCTGCACAGTTATATATTGGTGAAGATCGTTTTGAAGTACGTAAGAAAATTGTTCCCGAACTAGATGCAAAAGGACATATCGTTAAAGTTGAAGATTATACCAATCAAGTTGGATTCAGTGAAAGAACTGATGCCGTAGTAGAACCTCGACTGAGTTTACAGTGGTGGGTAGATATGAAAAAAATATCTGAGCCGGCATTAAAAGCGGTGATGGAAGGAGAAATTGAATTCCATCCTGCCAAATTCAAAAACCTCTATCGACATTGGATGGAGAATATCAAAGATTGGTGTATCAGTCGCCAACTATGGTGGGGGCATCGTATCCCTGCATGGTATGCTCCTGATGGAACTTATGCAGTAGCCGCTACGAAAGAAGAAGCATTTCAAAAACTCACTACTCACAATTCACTACTCACAATTGACGAAATTCGTCAAGACGATGATTGCTTAGATACTTGGTTCTCCAGTTGGCTATGGCCTTTTGAAGTGTTCAAGGGATTGTCCAATCCCGGTAATGCCGAAGTAAAATATTATTACCCAACCAACACTTTGGTAACAGCACCTGAGATCATCTTCTTCTGGGTAGCGCGTATGATCATGGCGGGTGAAGA
>JACVCQ010000468.1 GCA_016741945.1 Chitinophagaceae bacterium | reverse complement strand
ATGTATCACTTACCGGTGCAGATAAATTATTGAGTCAGGGTGCATTGAATATGAAATGGAATCTGGAAACTACTCAACTGGAACGTTCTGCAGAGTATGAGCGTCAGATGTCCAATATCTGTTTTTCAGAAGATACTGAGTTTGATTATATCTCCGTAAATACAGAGAAGCAGTTTGAAAAGCCGGTACAATGGGTGAGTGTGGTGCAGCAGTTTTTTAATCATACATTGATTGCTAAGAATAATTTTAATACCGGTGATGTGAAGTGGCAGCGTAAAACAGATACCACACATTCATTAGCAAGTACAGAAACCAATCTTCAAATGAAATTGCCGGTAGCGGCAGCGGTGACTGTACCCTTTCAATTGTATTATGGTCCGAGTGATTATGCGATTTTGAAAAAGCAGGCACCTGAAATGGATCGTATTGTGAACCTAGGTCGCGATATGTATTCTTTTGTTCGTCCCATCAATAAATATATCATCATGCCGGTATTCGATTTCTTTGCCGGTTTTGTAACCAATTATGGGTGGGTGGTATTGTTGTTAACGCTCTTCATTCGTTTGGTCACTTCACCATTAACATACAGCAGTTACCTCAGTGGTGCCAAAATGAAAGCACTCAGACCTGAGCTGGATACTATGCGTGAAAAATTTGGAGATGATAAACAAGGATTTGCCATGGAACAAATGAAATTATTCCGTGAAGCAGGTGTAAATCCTTTGGGAGGTTGTATTCCGGCATTGTTACAGATTCCTATCTTCTTTGCTTTATATAGCTTCTTTAATGCGAATATTGAATTACGCGGACAGTCATTCTTATGGAGTGAGGATCTTTCATCGTATGATGTGATTGCTACTTTGCCTTTTTCTATTCCTTTAGGTTTTGGTGATCATATCAGTTTGTTTACTATCACAGCGGTAATTACCAGCTTTTTGATCTCTATTTATAACATGAGTATGACACCAACACAGGATAATCCTATGTTGAAGTACATGCCATATATCTTTCCATTTATACTACTATTTATTTTCAACAGACTACCGTCAGCATTGACCTGGTATTATACAGTTTCTAACCTGGTAACATTGGGGTTACAGTTTGTGATTCAGAATTATATCATTAATCATGATCTGATTCTTGCTAAGATTGAGGAAAAGCGAAAAGCCCCTAAAAAGAAAAGCAAATGGCAGGAGCGATATGAGCAAATGATGGAAAGTCAAAAGAAACTGCAGGATTTAAAGGAAAAAAATCAAAAACGAAATAAATGATAATTTATTGATTTTCATTTTTTTATAAACTTTAAGAAAGCCCTACACCTGTTGTGGGGCTTTTTTATTAATCTTGGCATGGAATTGTATCTGATATACCAAATCGTTTACATGAAAAAGCTTATTGGAACCTTTATATTAGTGACATTATGTTGGAGTGTTATAGCGCAGCAGCGAGTAGTAGCAGAATGTACCATTACTTATGCTATTAATATTGATGATACACAGGCAAGTAATGATGCCATTGCTTCTCTGAAATTGAGTAGTAAAACCGTATTTATTAAAGGCGTCAATAGTAGAACAGACCTTGTTAGTCCCACTTTTATGCAATCCATGATTTACCAAAAAAATACGGGTACTGCTGTGATCTTACGTGAATTTGGGGCCAATAAATTCATGACCAGACTTGATGCGGACAAATGGAAAGAGGAAAATAAAAAATTTGAAGGTATGCGTATTGAAGCAAGTTCTGAGACTAAAACTATTATTGGCTATGAGTGTAAAAAAGTAAACTTGGTGATGTCAAACGGTACCACTTTTTCAGCATACTATACACCTGCTTTAGCACCCTCTGTAAAAGAATTTGAATATCAGTTTAAAGATATTCCTGGATTGGTTCTTGAATCAGAAAGTATCGACGCCGATGGCAATAAAATTCGATATACTGCAAAACAAATCAACTTCAATCCGGTACCATCATCAAAATTTGATATACCTACAAGTGGGTATAGAATATTGTAACAATATGATAAGATAAATCTATCGTTGAGCGGGAGTAGGAGTTTTGAACTTTGGAACCTTCACTTTGAATTTATATGGATAAACAAAGCTGGTATTTCCATTATCATAACGTAACATGGAAGAAACTTCTACACCATTTTTTAATGTTGATTCTGTAGCTGTAGAAGGGGTGGTTTTCAAATGCAAAGAATACTTCAGAGAAGAATAGGAAGCTGCTTTTGCAGATAAGTGATGCATATTTTTCAATGTATAC
>JACVCQ010000467.1 GCA_016741945.1 Chitinophagaceae bacterium | reverse complement strand
GAAACCAAGCCACGGGGGTTCGTTTGGAAGCTAATCCCATTGCCGCGCGTGAGATTCCAGGGATTCGTTTGGAACCCCCCAAGCGTCCGGCGATGTTACCGAGCTTTGGAAATGTGCGTCCTTTTCTTTTTGATGAAACAACCACGCCTACTTTAAGACCGGGCCCACCACCACCCACTTCCAGCGAACAAATGAAAAAAGAGTTGGCAGAAGTATTAAACTTCGTAAAGAATCCAACACCGGAAAGAATTCGAATCACCCATTTTTGGGCAGATGGTATTGCAACACCTACACCTCCCGGACATTGGGGTGCTATTGCGGATGCAGATTTTATCAAACAAAGATATAGTGAAGTACGTTGGGCCAGAAATATGGCATTGCTCAATATGGCGATGATGGATGCAGCCATTGTGTGCTGGGATACCAAATACTTTTATTTCAATCCCAGACCTAGTCAGCTCAATCCTGAAATAAAAACATTAACAGGTTTACCCAATTTTCCTGCATATATTTCCGGGCACTCAACATTCAGTGCTGCAGCAGCTACTATCCTGAGCCATATTGTGCCTTCAAGAGCCAAGGAATATGATGCTATGGCGAAAGAAGCATCGCTTTCCAGAATGTACGGAGGTATTCACTATCGCAGTGATTGTGAAAAAGGATTAGAAACCGGGAATAAAGTTGGCGCCTACGCGGTGAATAGAGCGAAGACGGATGGAGCGGATTAGGGTCTAGGTGCTGGGTGCTAGGTACTAGGTTTGGGGATATGAATATTGACAACCTAGTACCTAGTACCTAGAACCCAGTACCCAACAAACAAAACGAATACGGTTCAATAACAAGGTACTCATAGTCTGCACCTACTGAGTACCTTTTTTCATTCCAGTAGTCATAGAGATGATCGATCTGGTAACCTTGCTCTTTAAAAGCATACCAGGTAAGATAAGCAGCTTTGTTACTATAATTGAACAGACAATAGAGATGGGTATCATCTAATGAGCGGATAAATCCGGATACATGAATATTATGCGGTGTGATCCAACGCAGATTTTTATGATCTGCGGTTACAGGCAATTGTTTTCTTAGTTTCAATAGTTTTTGGGTACCACTATAAATGCGATGCTCGATGGTGCCGGTCTCAGTAGTTCTTTCATTCTTCTTCCAGTTGATCAAAGGACGATGCATCCATCTGTTATCATAACTTTTACCGGGATCATTCAAATAGCTGTAATCATTGGTATAAGCTGCTTCATCACCATAAAATAACATTGGGATACCGCCAACAAAAAAGCTTTGTGCTTGCATCAATAAAATTTTATTTACAGCTGTATTAATCAAAGAGGTATTTCCCAATTCCAAAGCCTTTTCCAATCCACATAAAGAAGCCAATGACCCACTAATACGAGCATCTTGTGTTTTAGGATTCACAGAAAACAAAGCGCCGGAGGCAGGGGAACCGGGATGAGCACCAGAATAATAATCTTTTAAAAACTTCCGATGTTCATAAGCGTTGAAACCTGCTGCGGCGATAGAACTATCTTCAAATCCCAAACCTATATCATCATGGCAACGTGTATAACTGATCCAGGTACAGCCATAAGGTTTTTGTAGTAGATCTTGTTGTGCTGCCAACATTACACGAGTATCACCTGTTGCCAATGCATCCCATTGTAAAGCCATTTGTGTGGCATTATAAGCCACATCGCATTCGCGAGCAGTATATAAATCGGTACCAAAATATTTCATGATTTCTTTAGGCGCAACAATAGCTTCTCCTAATAAAGCCATACCCGGTGCGCTCACTTCCACACACTGACGAATCAACCTAAGGATGTCATGTGCTTGCGGTAGATTCTGACAAGTAGTACCCAATTGTTTCCAAATAAAAGCAGGGGCATCAATACGAAGAATATCAACACCTAAATTGGCATAAAATAAAATGTTATCCAACATATCAATCAGTACCGCGGGATTGGTATAATTCAAATCCCATTGATATTGATGAAAAACGGTCATCACCCATTTATTTGCTTCCTTACACCAAGTGAAACTACCCGGTGCAGTTTCAGGAAATATTTCAGGCATGGTAGTATCGAACTGATCGGGTAATGTACGGTCATTATACATATAGAAATATTCCTGGTATACAGGGTCGCCTTTCTTCGCCTTTACTGCCCACTCATGATGATGAGAGGTATGATTCAATACAATATCCAACATCAGGTACATATTCTTGTCCAACATTTCTTGTTGAACAGTACGCAGG
>JACVCQ010000466.1 GCA_016741945.1 Chitinophagaceae bacterium | reverse complement strand
TTCATGGACTTCAAAGTAGCATCCAGTTTTTGTGTTACTTAAGCAGCAATGTTATCAGGCAAATAAGCGCGAGAAGCAGCAGAGCATTTTTGTCCCTGGTATTCAAATGCACCGCGTGCCAATGCAGTTACTACAGCATCCACATTCGCGCTTGCATGTGCGATCACAAAATCTTTACCGCCGGTTTCACCAACAATACGCGGATAAGAACGATACTTACTGATATTCTCACCAATCACTTTCCACATATTATTGAATACACCTGTAGATCCTGTGAAGTGTACACCTGCAAATTCAGGATGATTGAAACATACTTTTCCGATAGTCGGACCATCCACATAAATCAAATTAATCACACCATCCGGTAAACCTGCTTCTTTTAGTATACGCATGAACAATTGAGCAGAATAAATCTGTGTATTTGCCGGCTTCCATACCACCACATTACCACACATGGCAGCTGAGGTAGGAAGGTTACCACCAATCGCTGTGAAGTTGAAAGGGGTTACTGCCAACACAAATCCTTCGAGCGCGCGCCACTCCATTCGGTTATGCATACCGGGGGCAGATACAGGTTGTTGCTTATAGATCTCACTTAAAAAGTGAACATTGAAACGTAAGAAGTCGATCAATTCGCAAGTACTATCGATCTCAGACTGATATGCATTTTTACTTTGTCCGAGCATGGTACTCGCATTCATGAGGTAGCGATATTTGGTCGCCAGCAAATCAGCAGCTTTCAAAAAGATATGCGCTCTGTTCTCCCAACTCATGGATGTCCAGGCATCTTTGGCTTTCAAAGCCGCATCAATTGCCTGGTTCACATGTTTTTCTTCACCTGCATGAAAATGTCCCAATGTATGTGCAATTTCATGTGGCGGATGGATGGCTACTTTTTTGCCAGTCTTTACCGCTTTACCACCGATATACATCGGGATATCTAAAGTTTTCTTTTTGAGGTCTGCAATGGCTTTTTTCAAAGCTGCTTTTTCCGGAGTACCGGGAGCATAACTATTAACAGGCTCATTGGCCGGAGTAGGATAGGAGAAAGTACCAAAACTCATATATATAGATTTTGAGGCTGCAAGGTAGGGAAAAGTCAAAAGTGAAAAGTCAATGATGAAAAGTGAAAGGTCAAAAGTGAAAAGTAAACTACCGCTGGGTGCTTCTTGATGCCTTCTTTACTTCAAGAGCGGGGTTGTTTTCTTTCGCTACTTTTTATAGCAGATAAGGATAGAAAAATCAATGCAGGTGTATATGCTATTCCGGTTAATGCACGCACGAAATAGCCTGCAGGTTGATTACTCCAGACAGCACCGAGTCCAACTGTAATATCGCAAATCAAAAAAAGGATCATACCTAAAAAAGCAAATGTTGCTTGTTTATTGGATAAAACTCCTGTTGATTTACTGTAAGCGGCCGCTAAGACTGATAAAATAAGCAGAAAACCGTACCCGGTAACAGGCCAGAATAATCCTTTTTGGTGTAACGGGGTATACAGAAAATACAAGAGAATGATGGCAAATGCAAAAAGACCTATTGTAAGATATAGATAAAACTTATGATGAAATACCCCCCAATGAAAACCTTGAAAATGGCGATAGAGTAGGATCAATTGCATGATGGCAAATATCCCGATACCCATTATTAATCTATTTTGAAGGATAAGATAAAAATCTGCAACAGTAGCAATGACCATTGCAGTTATCATCAGTATTTGATCTTTTGAAAGTTTGCCGGTTTGGAGATAGGGGATGATGATACATGTGAATAGCATCGTCCTGATAAACCTAATATACGCACTCCATTGTATCCAAGTATCAAGATCATTAGTACTATTGGTTGCTACCTGTTGCCATGTGTACAAGTCAATACCAATAGCTATAGCAGTAAATGCTATTGCAGATATAATGATAACTTTCATTTGAAAAAATTAAATGCCATGCTTCTGGCAGAGTTCGTATTGCATATTAGCAGTTTCCGTTAGTGTAGATCCCGATTGCTTTCTTTCGAAATCCTGACTCATTTCAATCATACAATTTTTATAAAAGTAACCATTATGGTATCTGATGAAAGGAATAAGAGCATCCTTGGTAAGTTTGGCAATAAGGTAAGGCCACATTTTGTGATATTGAATTCTGGCATAAACAGACGAGGGTAATATTTTTTGGATCTTCAGATTGATATCCATTTTTCGATGATTGAGTTGCTCTACAGTTTCCGGAGATTTTTTATCTGATTTCAATGGATTGGTATCAAATACAAATAACTTTCT
>JACVCQ010000465.1 GCA_016741945.1 Chitinophagaceae bacterium | reverse complement strand
TGACCTTTTTCAACCTCATCAACTACCTGAAGTTTAAAGGATAAACTGTAGTCCTTTTGGGTTCTCTTTAAATGATTGATACTCATCATAAGTCAACTTTTGTGTCAACTTATTCTAGGACGAGGCACTTGATAAATATAAAAAAGGCCGGATTTAATCCGGCCTTTTGCATGTTATTGTCCTGCTAAGAAAACAGCATTCGAGAATAAAAGTTTACCATTCTCCCAGAAATTTCGGAACAATGGATTGTCAGATAAGTACACTACTGATCCACCACCCATATCCTGTACCCCGAAAAGCATACCGTCTTTCAACTTGCTCTTCACTTTATAACCTGCAAACCCAGTTATATAAGCATCTTTTTTCAATACGCCCACATTCCAACCTCCTTTTAGAAATTCATATAAAATTCCATCTTGCTTAAGGGTATAATAGAAGTCGGGATATCCAAAACCCAATGGGTGTGTATTATCCAAATCCATTTTATAAATAGCACCGGGGATTGAATTAGGCAAATAACTTCTTTCGCGATCACCATATTTCTTTACATCCAGATACTCACCTTTTTCATCATCCTTATCTGTTTTTTGTTTTAAACCCCATTCAGTTGCCATTTGACTAACAGCATTTTCTAAAGCGATAATCTTCCCCCCTGAACGAACAAATTCTTTCAAACGATCAGCGGTTGCCTTTTCTGATAATGCTCGAATAAAACCATCTGGCACGATTAATACAGTAAAATTTTTTAGATTAATTCTTGCAATATCTCCTCCATTGATCAAAGTCAATGGATAATCCAACTGTTGATCAAAGAAATGCCATATCTCCCCAGCACCCAGCGAAGAAGTGCCTTCTCCTGTCAGTAAAGCTACTTTCGGTGCACTGCTGATAATCTTTACATCCGGCGAACCCATATCAGAGCCCTGATCCATAAATCCTGTCTCTACTGCATCTGCTTGTACATTGTGTTTAATACAAGCTGCATTGGTAATACCTGCCCAATTCACTGATGAATTGCTTGTCTTCAAAACAATAAGTGTTCCCCTTTCATAGTTTTTAGTGCCATATTTAAATGGCTTTTCTGCAAAACGAACTTTTACATTTTGTTTCAGCAATTCTGCCAATACTTTTGCACTATTGAATGATGTATATGGAATCAATAATCCGTAAGAGGTGTTCACAGGTGTAACTGATATTGACCTCCAATCATTGGATAAATCCAGTTTTTCTTTTACTGCATAACCTTTTACACCATAAGCATAAGGAACAGACCAAGTAGTAATATCATAGGTGTTGGAATCCGTTACAACAGTTCTTGGTTCCAATAATACTTTCGCCAATACCGCTTTGGGTTGTGCAGCACTTACAGCAATATGTAATCCTTCATCAGTAAAAGCTTCCTGCTTACCGGTAAAATAATTGAAACCTGTGAAGTTCTTATTACTAAGAGTTCCCCACTCTATACCATTTTGTTCCAGCAATTTGATCACAGCATTCAGCTTATTCTGGTCTTTTGAAGTCAGTACATAAGTTTTGTACTCTCCAATCTTACCACTCCTGCTATCATCAAAATACTTTTTGAATTCATTCATTAATTTCTGCTGATGCTTGCTAGCTGTTTCTACTGTTGATAGTCCGGTAGTAAAATGATGCGTAGCACGATCCACCAATGTCAGGGTATCGCCATCTTCGTTCACAACAGCCAATCCTCCCCTACTATGTCCACCTTGCTCATAGGTCATGCCAATAGCACCATTATAAACTGGATAGGTATCACCGTAAGAAGGATATAACAAGTCAAATCTTTCTTTCGTAAAGAATAGCCATCCGTTTTTATCAAAATAAGCAGCATTGTTTCTGCCGATCAGCACTTGAAAATCTCTCTGCCATGGTGTGATCACTTCATGAAAAGGCTCAGCGGCGGGAGCAAAATAATAGGGTTCATTGTATCCCTGTTCATGAAAGTCTACATGTACTTGAGGTAACCATGCATTGTATTTTTTCAATCTTTGCTGTGTTTCTACCTGTGTTTGCCATGCCCAATCTCTATTCAGATCAAAATTGTAATGATTGCTTCTTCCTCCGGGCCATGGCTCAGCATGTTCACGTGAAGAAGGTTCTGCATTCATAACTTTTCCAACTACCGAATTGAACCAATTCACATAACGATCTCTTCCATCAGGGTTGATACATGGATCAATGACCACTACGGTATTCTTTAACCATTCTTTGGTTGTACTATTTGACGGATCTACTAATGCATGAATCATTACCAAGGCTGCTTCAGAAGAAGA
>JACVCQ010000464.1 GCA_016741945.1 Chitinophagaceae bacterium | reverse complement strand
CCTTTATTTTAACCACCTGCACATTCTTTAGCAGCCATTTACATTGTCCCGGCGTAAGTGCCACCCGATTATCCGCCGGAATTTTTCCCTCTCTGATAAGTCCGATAACGAGCATTGGAGTAATTTTGAGCAATATAGTGAGTAGTGAGTAGTCAATAGTGAGTATTTTATAAAAAAGGCTCAACTGACTACTCACTACTCACCACTCACTACTCATATGAACCATTTCGAATTATTCAACCTGCCAATTACCCTGCAACCTGATACCAGTCAGTTGTCAAAACAATATTTTGAGTTACAGCGTAAGTATCATCCGGATCGTTATGTACAAGCTTCAGAAGAAGAGCAGGAAGAGGCATTACAGGTATCGGCACAGGTGAATAAAGCATTCAAGACGTTGAAAGACCCTGATGAAACCATTAAATATGTATTGCAATTGAAGGGGGTATTGGAAGAGGAAGAAAAATACCAATTATCCCCTGATTTTTTAATGGAAGTGATGGAGTTGAATGAACTGAGGGAAGAAGGCGATACTGATAGTATTACTGCTACGATTGATCAACTAAAAAAGCAGATATATGAACCTGTGGAAACGATTATTACACATTATCAGGAGGGTATTACTACCGAAAAAGAGTTGCTGCAAGTAAAGGAGTATTATTTTAAGAAGAAGTATTTGGATAAAATTTGATCCGCCGAAGGCGGATTGAAAATGAGGTTATCTAAAGCCTCAGAACAACGACCTAATCGATATTTTGTGCCAAAGGCACTAAAAAATATTTGCAATCCGCCTTTGGTGGATCGAATTTTATCGTATCATTGCAGCCCAATAAAAAGCCCAGATGGCGGAACTGGTAGACGCGCTAGACTCAAAATCTGGTTATCGCAAGGTAGTGCAGGTTCGATTCCTGTTCTGGGCACAAAAATCACCAAGCAATTACACCCGTGTAATTGCTTTTTTATACCGGTTATTCAAGTGGCCTTTCTTAAAATAAGAACAAGTCTCAGTCTACTCTAAATTTTTAGCTGTAAAAGTTCGGCTAAATAACCGAACAATTGCATAGTTCGTATATTTTACCGAACTATATAAAAGTTCGTATATTTAACCGAACTATTCAAAAAAAGCCTTTTTAACCAAACTCAATGATATGTCTAGTCGTGCCGTCATCACTGCGGATATTGTCAATTCAACCAGATTAAAATCAGCTGAAGCAAAAAATCTTCTGGCTACTATTACAAAAACACTTGCATCACTCAAGCATGAGTTTTATAGAGGCGACAGCTTTCAGGTATACGTCAGAAATCCACAAGAGGCATTACAATGGATACTACTTTGCAGAGCAATAGCTATCAGTATTAGCAAAACAGCACAATGTGATATACGAGCAAGTATCGGATTGGGAAATGTGACCAATCCTGTTAGAAATCTGTCTACAGCCAAAGGAGAAGCATTTATATTATCCGGGAGAGCATTTGATATGATGAGTCAATTAGACAAAAGACTATTTATTGCAATCAATACCACTGAAGAAAAAAAGATTTATGAGATTGCGTTAGATTTGATCGCAACTTATACTGATAGCATTTTCAAAAAAATGACAGCAAAGCAGGCAGCAGTGATCGCAGAATTATTAAAAGGAAAAACGCAACAGGAAATAGCTGATCAATTCAGAAAATCAAAAAGTACCATTTCCCAACTTGTGAATACTGCCGGGTGGTCTGAAATTGAATCAGTAATTGCAAAATTTGGAAAAAGACTTAAACTGCCAAAATGATCATTGAAGAATTGTGGTTAATCAAACTATTGATCGCACATTTAATGACTGATTTTATACTTCAACCCAGATCCTGGATTGAAGAAAGAAAACTGAAACACTTCAATTCCGGTAAATTATACTTACACGGAGTTATTACAGCCTTGGTTGCCTGGCTATTCATAGGTTGGCAATACTATCTCGTAGCCATCATCCTATTTGCAACACATACCATCATCGATGGATGGAAATCCTATCAAAAAGACAGCACCCCCTATTTTATTATTGATCAACTACTTCACCTGATCGTGATTTTTGCCTGTTGGTATTTTTCATTTATCGAATGGAAAAACACCCTCATGAGTTGGAAAGAATTCAATACTAACCTACCCCTTTGGAAACTGATAGCTGGATTTCTTTTCGTTACCTATCCTGCAGGTATTATCATTGGTCAGTTTACAGACTACCAATTATCCACCTCTGAAGCAGCTGACGCTTGTACACGTTCGTATAGACGTGTTACACGTATCTATCGCACAAAG
>JACVCQ010000463.1 GCA_016741945.1 Chitinophagaceae bacterium | reverse complement strand
TTTTATATAGGACATGGAATAACGAATATACGCCAGAAACCATACGCCATGGACTATGGACCATACCCCACAGAATAGCCGTATATGCGTAATCAGATATGGAGCAAGCGAAAGATACGACTACGGAGGTGGTATTACCTCGTTATAACCTGAACCCTGATCAGGAAAAAAATGAAATATTAAGGCATTACCGCGCCCTTTTGAGAAGCCTGAAATCAAAACTCAAAAAAGGCGATAAGGAACTAGTACGTCATGCTTTTCAAATGGCTGCCGATGCGCATAAAACCATGCGTAGAAAAAGCGGTGAACCCTATATTCTACATCCCATAGCTGTAGCCATGATTTGTGTAGAAGAAATTGGACTCGGGGTAAGAAGTACCATTTGCGCATTAATGCATGATACGGTTGAAGACACAGATATTTCCCTAGACGATATTGAACGTGAATTTGGGACAGAGATCGCCAGAATTGTGGATGGTTTGACCAAGATCTCTACCGTCATGGATACCAATACTTCTAAACAGGCAGCAAACTTTAAAAAAATTCTTTTAACGCTTACTGATGATCCGCGTGTTATCCTGATTAAACTGGCAGACCGCTTACACAATATGCGGACCTTGGATCACATGAAGCGCGAAAAACAATTGAAGATCGCATCAGAAACGGTTTGGGTATATGCTCCATTAGCTCACCGGATGGGGTTGTATAATATCAAGACCGAGTTGGAAGACCTGTCCATGAAATACATGGAGCCGGAAGCCTATCGGGATATTGCTAAAAAACTTGCAGAAACCAAACGCGAAAGAACCCGTTATATTAATGAGTTTATTCGTCCGCTAAAAGAGAAGATGCAAGCCGCCAATTTTAATTTTGAAATCTATGGCCGCCCCAAAAGCATCCATTCCATTTGGAACAAGATCAAAAAGAAGGGTGTTGCTTTTGAAGAAGTATATGATCTCTTCGCCATTCGTGTGATACTGGATTCACCCACAGAAAAAGAAAAAGAGGATTGTTGGAAAGTTTATTCCATGATCACCGATGAATATATGCCTTCGCCTGAACGTTTACGCGATTGGTTGAGCAATCCAAAAAGTAATGGTTATGAAGCCTTACACACAACCGTAATGGGACCTCAGGGTAAATGGGTGGAAGTACAGATTCGTACCAAGCGTATGAATGAGATTGCGGAAAAAGGTTTGGCAGCCCATTATAAATACAAAGAAGGTAATAGTGAGGAAGACAGATTCGATAAATGGTTTGGTCAGATCAGAGAAGTATTGAGTACGCAGGATACAGAAGGCGTAGACTTTTTACAGGATTTCAAAACCTCATTCCTTGCAGAAGAAATTTATGTGTACACCCCAAAAGGTGAGGTAAAGATGTTACCCATGGGAAGTACCGCACTGGATTTTGCTTTCGCCATACACTCGGCCATTGGTAGTAAATGTATTGGCGCCAAAGTGCATCATAAACTGGTACCTATCAGCCATAAATTAAGGAGTGGTGATCAAATCGAGATCATTACCAGTAATAAACAAAAGCCCTCAGAAGACTGGCTGGGCTTTGTAGTAACGGCGAAAGCAAGAAATAAAATCAAAGACGCTTTAAGAGAAGAAAAAAGAAAAGTAGCGGAAGATGGTAAATACCTGCTCCAAAGAAAACTGGAAAGCATGGGCGCAGCGTATAGCCAATACAATATCGAAGAACTGGTACAATTTTATAAACTTCCTTCATCACTGGATCTGCATTATAGAATTGCTACCAAAGTTCTTGATCTGAAAGAACTAAAAGATTTTCAGGTATTAGGGGATAAAATAGAAATCCCCAAACCCAAGCCTGTTATTCAGGAAATCATCTCAGATCCGACACAAAAAACATATAGCAAAAAAGACTCTGAACTGATCATTTTCGGAGAAAGTAGTGATAAAATTATGTATACACTGGCCAAGTGCTGTAATCCCATACCCGGAGATGATGTATTTGGTTTTGTAAGTACCGGCAAAGGACTGATTATCCATAGAACCGGTTGTCCGAATGCCGCACAACTTCTCGCCAATTATGGTCATAGAGTGGTGAAGACTAAATGGGCTAAAAACAAAGAGATTTCATTCCTAACCGGACTCAAGATCATTGGTTTGGATGATGTGGGGGTAGTTAATAAAATCACCAATGTTATCAGTGGCGATCTCAAGATTAATATTGCAGGTTTAACCATTGAATCCAGTGAAGGTTTATTTGAAGGGACCATCAAAATATTTGTACACGACAAAGAAGAATTGGAAGAATTGGTAGAAAGGCTTAAAT
>JACVCQ010000462.1 GCA_016741945.1 Chitinophagaceae bacterium | reverse complement strand
AAAGCCTGTACGCTTATCATTCCTGATTTACCCGGTACCGGATTATCAGCATGGAAAAGCACCCAACACATCTCACTTCAACAAAATGCCACTCACAATTCACAATTCACGATTCACAACCTGGCAGATGCTGTTCACTCCATGCTAGTAAACGAAAAAATCGATCAGTGTTTCATGCTTGGACATAGTATGGGCGGCTATATTACATTAGCATATGCTGAAAAGTATCCGAAACAATTACTCGGTTTAGGGTTGATTCATTCTACGGCATTTGCTGATAGTGAGGAGAAGAAAAGCAACCGCTTACGAGGCATTGAAATGATGCATACGTATGGTGGATTTGCCTTTTTAAAAAACACCATCCCCAATCTCTTTGGAACTAGTTTCAAAAAGAATCATCCTGAAATTATTGAAGCACTGATTGAAAAATCAGCATCTATTCCAACTTCCAGTTTACAGGCCTATTATTACGCTATGATGCAAAGACCTAATCGAACTGCTGTTTTGCAAGGCAACCCCTTACCTGTTTTGTTCGTTCTCGGAACGGAAGATGTAGCCGCACCCTTAAACGATGTATTACAGCAAATGCATCTTCCATTAAACTCGTATATTCATATACTGGATGGAATTGGTCATATGGGCATGTTAGAATCAACAGAAAGGATCTATCAAAATATCGATGCGTTTATACATCAATCCTAATATTTTTTATGAAGAAATTATTCTTCATAATCTTTCTTCTTCAATGTACATTGTCCGCACTCTCCAGACATGTGGCCGGTGGTGAATTGTACTACGAATACTTAGGTTCAGGCAATGCACCCAACACCAGTAATTATAAGATCACTTTACGTCTTTTCAGAGAATGTTCTTCTCCCGGACCTCGTTTAGAAAATGAAAGAGTGAATGTTGGAATTTACCAAAATGGTGTTTTGTATACAGAACTTTCCTTACCAATCGTTGGGTCTGTTAATGAGCTTAAACTCAGAACAGATTTATTTCCTTGTTTAGTAGGTAATCCTGAAGTGTGTTATGAAGTGGCTATCTATTCTAATATCATTGCCTTACCCAATACCCAAAGTGGGTATCTTCTTTCCAGAACGGGTTGTTGCAGAATCGATCGTATCTCTAATCTGGCAGTACCACTGAGTGTAGGTAGCAATTACATTACAAAAATACCCGGTACTGCTTTACTTTCGGAAGAACAGCATAACAGCAGTCCTCAATTTCGTGTTAGAGATACTGCATTGGTTTGCGCAGAAAAAAAATTTATACTAGATTTCGGTGCTACAGATATAGATGGTGATAAGTTGACCTATTCTTTTTGTGATGGATTTGGTGGTAACAGTGGTAGTAACAATGCTCCTGTTCCTCAAAACCTCACATTGAATCCATTGAGTTATGCTTTTCCATATTCAGGTAGTCAACCCCTTGGCGATCAAGTGACCATTGATCCTGAAACCGGTATTATTTCAGGCATTGCACCGCCTGGCGGTCAATATGTAGTGAGTGTATGTATTACCGAATGGCGAAATGGGAAACCCATTTCAGAACATCGAAAAGATTTTATTCTAAAAGTGGATAACTGTGATTTGATTGAAGCAGACCTGCCACCCAGAATTGTAAAATGTGATGACAATACCGTAAAATTTGAAAACGGTTCTGCCTCATCAGCTATCACATCTTATTTATGGGATTTTGGTGTATCCGGTCATCCGAATAATTTCTCTACTTCCGCAACACCCGTTTTCACTTATGCAGATACAGGAAAATATATGGCACATTTAACCGTGAGAGGTCCAGAAGGATGTGAAGGTAAAGACAGTACCGAAGTATTGGTCTATCCCGGATTCAAAGCCGACTTCAACAGCAGCGGGTTTTGCGCACAATTGCCTTATCAGTTTACAGATGCCAGTTTTGCTCAGTATGGCGTAATCAATAACTGGAAATGGAATTTCGGGGTAGATTCCACATTAGCAGATACTTCAAGAATTGCCAATCCACAATATAAATATGCAGGGAGTTTGACAGCATCAGTTAGATTAATCGTTGAAAGTAGTAAGGGCTGTGTAGATAGTATTAGAAAATCAATTGCCGTACGCGATAAACCCATCATCCAACTCCCTTTTAGAGATACCGTTATATGCAGTATTGACAGCCTGTTGATTCCTGTATCCGGTACCGGTAATTTTAGTTGGTTACCCAATAACCATATTCTTGGAAGAAATACCAATCGACCAATTGTATTTCCCAAAGACACTACCCGATATATTGTTACCATGTCTGAAAACGGTTGTACCAATAC
>JACVCQ010000461.1 GCA_016741945.1 Chitinophagaceae bacterium | reverse complement strand
ATTGCATGCAGCATTAAGACAGGTATTGGGAACGCATGTTGCACAAAAGGGAAGCTTGGTGAATGATACACAATTGCGTTTCGACTTTTCTCATTTTGCAAAAGTGACAGATGAGGAGATCACCCAAATTGAAAAGATCGTTAATCAAAAAATCAGAGAAAATATTCCTGTAGTCATTAAAGAAATGTCAAAAGATGATGCTGTACAGATGGGTGCGATGGCATTATTTGGTGAGAAGTATGGCGATGTAGTAAGAGTGGTCATCATTGACCCCACATACTCTATTGAATTGTGCGGTGGTACACATGTTGGGGCTACCGGAGAATTGGGCATTTTCAAAATCAAATCAGAATCAGCTGTAGCTGCAGGGGTAAGACGTATTGAAGCCCTAAGTGGAGCAAGTGCAGAAGTTTATATTGATGAACAACTCAACCAGCTTAGTGCAGTACGTGAGGCTTTAAAAAATCCGAAAGAAATCATCAAATCAGTAGAGAATTTGTTTGCTGAAAACAATGAACTAAAAAAGAAAGTCGAAAGTTTAGAAGCCAAACAATTACTAATCCTGAAACAGGAATTACTGAATAAAGTAGAAAGCGTTAATAATGTTTCGTTTATTGGTGCACTAACAGAATTAAGTAGTGCTGATGCGCTGAAAAAGCTTTGTTTCGAACTAAAAAATGATCTTACAACATATCTAATAGTATTAGCTGCCAAAACAGACGGAAAAGCGAATGTAGCAGTGATGGTATCAGAAGATCTGGTCAATGAAAAAGGACTCGAAGCACCCAAAATTATCAAAGAGCATATTGCAGGCCTCATCAAAGGCGGTGGCGGCGGACAAAAAACCCTAGCCACAGCCGGCGGACAAGACGCCAGCAATCTTGCACAGGTGGTGGAGAAGGTGAAAGGCTTACTTTTTTAGTCGATAGTCGATGGGTCCATAGTCCATGGGAAAACCAATGTCCTACCATGGACTATGGACTATCGACCATAAGCCAAATCATTAACCTTATTTAACATTTCCGAAGTCCTTCGTAAATAAAATTTTACTGTACATTTGACTACTAAACATTTCGTACACTAAAATTTTATGATTATGTATTGCAAATGGATTGCCGCATTCGTACTCACTGCAGGAATGACTGCATCGGCACAAACTACAGATAAAAAGCAGCGTGAAGAAGAGGTAAAAGAAAAGAGACAAAAAACAACCATTGTTGTTGATGGTGACAGGGTTATTATCAATGGAAAGGATATAAAAGATATGTCTCCTGAAGAACGTGAGCAATTGGGGAAAATCAAAATTAATCCTACCATTCGTATCAGACCAGAAGGTATGTATAGAAGACCTTTACAAGTATTTGACGATGCCTTCGTCAGAAAATCAGATGGTACCCCGCGCGCATTTCTAGGTGTGATGAGCGAGAAAAATGAAAAGGGAGCTAAAATTACTTCGGTTACCAAAGAAAGTGCTGCAGCAAAGGCCGGATTGCAGAAAGACGATATCATTACCAAAGTGAATGATGCTACCATCACAGACAGTGAAGATCTATTTGAAACCATTCGCAAATTCAAGCCTGAAGATAAAGTGACTATTTCTTACTTACGTGATGGTCAATTGAAAACAGCCATTGCAGTGCTGGGTAAGACCATGGAAATGGATTTCGATTTTAATTTTGATGATCGTTTTGGACCTGGCTTTAACTTCAACATGCCTGAATTAAGAGGCCTGGAAAATTTAAATTGGAACTACTCACGTAAACCCAGACTGGGCGTTGAAATTCAGGATACTGAGGATGGTAAAGGGGTAAAAGTAATAGAAGTTGAAGATGAAACACCGGCTCAAAAAGCAGGTATGCAAGAAAATGATATCATCACCAATATCAACGGCAAAGCTGTAAACTCAGTAGATGAAATCAAAGCTGCCCTGAAGGAACTGAAAGAGGGCGATTTGATCAAAGCAAGTATCATTCGTTCCGGAAAAGCACAAACAGTAGACATTAAAATTCCTAAAAAGTTAAAAACAGCAGATCTCTGAACCATAGGATCAAAGCTGATGTTATAAGTATCTCATGTGCATTATAAAACCGCGCCACCTTACTCCTGTAAGGGATGGCGCGGTTTTTTTATTCGTATCTTTATCAAAATGACTTTATGAGAATACTTGCACTAATTGCTTTTGTCTGTCTCAGCCATCAAAGTTTCACTCAGGTTTATCGTGTAAAAGAGCCATTGGTTCATACTTATTCTATTGTTGCCAGAGATGAAGAAACGGGAGAAATGGCCGTAGGTGTTCAAAGTCACTGTTTCAGTGTAGGCACTTCTGTTC
>JACVCQ010000460.1 GCA_016741945.1 Chitinophagaceae bacterium | reverse complement strand
ATATAGGGCTTACTCTTTAAATCTTTCACTTGAATGGTAACCCCATCAGCATCAGCAGCGGCATAAGCCATGAGCAATCCCGTAAGGAACTGAGAACTCAATGATCCATCTACTTCAATATTCGCCGGACGTAAAGGTCCTTGTAACTGTAGCGGCACTTTGCCCTCATTTGACTTGATTTGCACTTGCAATGCAGGCAGTATCTCATCAAAAAAATGCATCGGACGATTCACTAAACTACCCTTTCCATGTATAGTGAGCGGTTTTTCACTTAAAGCTGCAATAGGGGTAAACATTCTGATGCCCAAACCACTTTCGCCACAACTGATTTCAGCATCAATGGGTGATAGACCATTGGAAGTAATATGCAAATCTCCCTCATCAGTATAACGAATAGTGGCACCCAACTTTTGAATCACATCAATGGCTGCTAAATCATCATTACTTTTTCCGGGATTGATGATCAAAGTCTCTCCCTTACGCAACAAAGCTGCTGCACAGGCTCTTTGCATACTACTCTTTCCAGCAGCTGCCCGAATAGTTCCCTGGATCGTGGATGGATTTATTTTTACCTGAGTAGACATACTATCATGCATCATCGCAGCATGCTGCGGTATGATTAAAACTGTTTGAAAATTTCTTTGAGTTGTATGAACAGTAAGGGTTGTACCACCGCTTTACCTGTTTTTTCAAGAAGGATATAATGAATACTTACATCATCCTTTTTTTTGTCTTTTTGCAACACCTTAAAAGCTTTTTTTGCGTCAAAATCGGCAAATGTGGGTAAGCCATAATTGGCTAATAAATTCACCACCGCGTCTGTATCCTTAAAGCCTTTCAATTGTTGTGAGATAATTGTTGCATAAGTCATTCCAATGCTGATGGCCTGACCGTGACTTAACTCATACATATTCTCGATAGCATGTCCGAGTGTATGTCCGAAATTCAATAATTTTCTTTCTCCTTGTTCTCGCTCATCAGACAATACCACTTTTGTTTTCAGCATCACATTTCGCTCTATCAATTTTTTCAATAATGATAGATCTTTTTTATAATCGCTTAATCGATACTGTTGCAATTCTTTGAACATGTCTGCATCTTTGATACAGGCATGTTTAATAATCTCTGCAAAACCATTCTGCCATTCAGCTAGCGGAAGGGTTTTTAAAAAACTATAATCATACAAAAGAAAAGAAGGCTGACGAATCAATCCTACCATATTTTTATAAACGCCCACATCAATTCCATTTTTTCCTCCGATCGCAGCATCTACCATCGCCAATAAGCTGGTGGGCACATACCCTACATCAATGCCACGCATAAATATTCCGGCTACATACCCTGAAATATCTGTGATGACACCACCTCCTACACCTACCAAGATTGTTTTACGATCTGCTCCCATCTCTATCAGTTGATCAATGATCATATCAACCGTTTGTTGCACTTTATAGGCTTCTCCGGGCTTTAGAACGATGGTATTCCATCCTTTGAACTTCTTTTGATGTGCTGAGAAAACATGCTCATCCGTTATCAATACTACTTTATCTTTCTCGACCATTTTTTGCAAATAATCGAATGTGGTATCAAAGTAATAGTGTACAGTCTTACCCGGAAATGATATTGCTTTTTTCTTCATAATAGGAATAGCATTGCACTAGTCATTCATGATCTTGTTCTGATGATTGATACTCTCCATGTGTACTGCATCGAAGTATTTGGTGATGAACTCCCGGCTCAATCCCAGTTGTTCACCTTTCGCAAAAGCCCTATCTAGAATAGCATTCCAACGATTGGTTTGAAGGATGGTGATATTGTTATCCTTTTTATACTGTCCGATCTTATCTGCTACTTTCATTCTCTGTCCAAGCAATTGCAACAATTCATCATCCAGTTGATTGATCTGCTGACGCATTTTTTCCATGGCAGCATGCAATTCTTCTGAACTGATATCTTCTTTACGCCAAATGATAGAACTGATCATTTCACCCAATCGCTCTGGAGTTACTTGTTGTTTTGCATCACTCCATGCATTATCAGGATCTATATGACTTTCAATGATCAAACCATCAAAATCAAGATCGATGGCTTTTTGTGCTACATCCATGAGAATATCTCTTCGTCCACAGATATGTGAAGGGTCATTGATCAATAACATATCCGGATTCCGTCTTTTCATCTCAATAGCGAGATGCCACATAGGAGCATTGCGATATTCTGTATTCCCATAAGAACTAAATCCACGATGGATCAATCCAATATTTTTGATACCGGCTTTTGCCACACGGTCCACCGCACCGATCCAGAATTCCAGATTGGGGGTGATGGGGT
>JACVCQ010000459.1 GCA_016741945.1 Chitinophagaceae bacterium | reverse complement strand
TCAGTGCACACCCGGGCTATGCAAAAGGAAAATTAGTGAATGCATTAAAATTGGCATCTTCATTATTGGCAGTCTTACCTACCAATGAATGGTGTCCTGAGGTAACAGAAAAAAGACAGGGCTTTGTTCATCCGGTTCATATGGATGGTATTGCGGAAAGAGCAACCGTAGAATTTATTATACGTGATTTTGAAACACAGCAACTCGCTGTATACGAAAATAGGTTGCGTGAAATATGTGAGCAAATCATCAAACAATATCCCGGAACTTCTTATAGCTTTGAAGTAAAGTAACAGTACCGCAATATGAAAGAAGTACTTGACCGTTACCCACAGGTAAATGAGAGAGCTGAAAAAGCATATCGAGCAGCTGGTTTGGTATTACGGAAAGAACCCATTAGAGGTGGTACAGATGGCAGCAGACTGAGTTTTATGGGATTACCTTGTGCTAATATTTTTACAGGAATGCAGGCCATTCATAGTAAACACGAATGGGTGAGTGTACACGATATGGAGAAAGCAGTAGAAGTATTGGTAAAGCTGGCTTGTAATATTGAGTAATTATTCAGTACAACAATTGAAAACAGGGAGAACTTTAATCGATCGATAACAATTTTTAATCGGGTAGTGCAAAGGCTACATAACTGTCGCCTGATTTTGTTCCGAGTTTTCCGCCTCCACAAGCAATCACCAAAAACTGTTTACCATTGACCGCATAAATTGAAGGAGTGGCAAATCCAGGCGCAGGAAGGGGATGTTCCCATAATAATTTTCCGGTTCTTTTATGGAACGCACGGATCATTTTATCGCTTGTGGCAGCGATGAAAACAAGTCCACCTGCTGTAACCACTTACCCGCCATAATTTTCAGTTCCTGTTGCCGGAATACCTTTGGATTTTAACGCAGGGTATTCTCCCAAAGCAGTTTGCCATACCTGTTCACCGTTGTTGAGGTTGATAGCAGTGAGCGATCCCCAGGGTGGACGAATAGCAGGATAGCCATCTTTCATAAACTTGTAATAACCGGTAATTGTCCAAGGCAGGTTTCTGAAACTGTCTATGGGCTGTTTGGGACCACTGTATGTTTTATTTTTTTCTTTTTGCAGTGAGAGAATATATGCAATGATGGCTTTTCGTTCTTGCTCATGTAGTTGCGTAAATGCTGGCATCATTCTTCTGCCGGTACGAATCAATGTATCCAAACCATCGCTGGTGTAAGTTTTACCAACATGCAGTATAGATGGGTTATTGCCTGCTCCTTTTCTGTCGGTGCCATGGCAGCTTACACAATATTGTGTGTACAATCTTTGACCGGCTGCTGCAACTGTTTCTTTTTGTTCCGTTCTTTTGGTTGTAGGCATTAGTGTCATCAGCCAGGGCATTTCATTGGCGTTTACATACAAAAAACCGGTTTCAGGATCAAAAGAAGGGCCGCCCCATTCTGCTCCACCATCCAACCCGGGAAACTGAACTGCTGTTTGTGTACCCGGGGGTATAAACATTTTTCCATAACGATAGGTGGCGAGTTGTTTGCTGATGGCTGCTTTTGAACTGTCTGCCAAATAGGGGTTGATATCAGCTTCGGTAAAACCCTGTCTCACAAAAGGTTTAGGCAGTGTAGGAATAGGCTGTGTGGGCCACACTTTTTCACCGGGGATATAGGTTGTGGTATCAACCGGCACCTCATTGATCGGAAAAATAGGTTCACCTGTTTCGCGGTTGAAAACGTACACCATTCCATGTTTGGTGGCTTGTGCAACTGCATCTGTTTTTTTTCCCTTGTTCAAAATGCTTATCAGTACCGGCGGAGCTGGAATATCATAATCCCATAAGTCATGATGTATGAACTGAAAATGCCATTTTCTTTTTCCGGTAGCTGCATCGAGTGCAAGTAAGCAATTCGCAAAAAGATTAGCACCTTTTCTCATACCGCCATAAAAATCAAAAGAAGCAGATCCGGTTGGTGCAAACAGGATACCTCTTTCTTTGTCTAGACTAAATCCACTCCAACTATTGGCACCACCGATATTTTTCCACGCATTGGGGTCTTCCCAACTATCAAAACCATATTCACCCGGTTGAGGAATGGTATGAAACGTCCACATTATTTTTCCTGTTCTCACATCAAAGGCCCTGATATGACCTGGTGCAGCATTTGGCCCCTCATCCACTCTTGAACCAAGAATAAATAAATCTTTATAAATAATTCCCGGTGAAGTAGCAGCTACATACAGATCTTTAACATCTCTTCCCAATCCATCATGCAGATCAACACTTCCCTTGTTTCCAAACGATTCAATCAGCTTTCCGTTTTGTGCATCTACAGCATATAAAGA
>JACVCQ010000458.1 GCA_016741945.1 Chitinophagaceae bacterium | reverse complement strand
TTGGACAAGTGCGAATGTCGTGAAAACTTCAACAGTCTATAATCTCACCCAGTTGATGGTAAGTAGCGAAGGTACATTGGGTATTGTTACTAAAATCGTATTGAAACTCATTCCCTTTCCGAAGTATGATTTACTGATGCTGGTACCATTCAATTCGCTAGAAAAAGCTAGTGAAGCTGTGAGTGCCATATTCCGTGCGGGTTTTGTACCCAGTGCATTGGAACTGGTAGAGATAGATGCATTAAAGATTGTAAGTCAAATGGTAGATAGTACAGCTGTTCCGGTAGATGATTCTATTGCAGCACATCTCATCATTGAAGTAGATGGTAACAATATGGATGTTTTAATGAGTGAAATGGAATCTATTGCAGAACTACTGACTCAATTTGATGCCGGAGAAATATTTTTTGCAGATGACGCACAACAAAAAGCAGAGCTCTGGAAACTTCGTCGCCGTGTGGCTGAAGCTGTAAAAACCAGTGGTTATACCATTGAAGAAGATACCGTGGTACCACGCGCTGAACTGCCCGCATTGATCAAAGGTGTTAAGGAATTGGGTAAACAATATGGCTTCCATGCTGTTTGTTATGGACATGCGGGGGATGGTAATTTGCATATAAGAATCAACCACCCAACCATCAAAAATAGTCATGGTAATGAAGAAATGACCCGAGCACTTCGCGCGCTATTCGAACTGGTACAAAAATTAGGGGGTACCATAAGTGGCGAACATGGTATCGGATTGATCCAAAAACCTTATCTATCTACTGTTTTCCGTGATGCGAATATGTATTTGATGAGAGAGATCAAAAAAGCATTTGATCCTAACAATATTTTAAATGCCGGAAAGATTTTTGACCTGAATTAGTAACGTATTTTTGATGAAACGCCTGCAACTATGAAAAACAGTATACTGTTGACTTGTATATGCCTATTGATGGGCTTTTATTCTTTAGCACAGTTAAATGATGCAGATGCTGATGATAGAAAGGGTAAATTCAAAAGAGAGCATATGTTCTTTGGTTCAAGTTTAAATCTCTCTTTAGGAAATCGTTTTTTTAATATTGGTATTAATCCCGAATTGGGTTATAGCGTAACCAAGTGGTTGGATGCCGGTGTAGCATTGAACGTTAATTATTTCTCTCAAAACGCAAGTGAATTTAGCAGTTATAGATTCAGAAATTTCAACTACGGAGCAGGTACATTTTTGAGAATATGGCCGGTAAACTTTTTACACTTACAAGTACAACCGGAATACAATTGGATCAGTTCCTCCAGAAAAGAAGTAATATCAGGTCAAACAGATAAATTTAATTTAAATGCAGGTAGTTTATTGGTAGGTATTGGTTACGGTTCGAGAATGATTGGAAACCAATACCAATACGTAACACTGATGATTGATGTACTGCAAAATATCAATTCGCCCTATCGCGATCAGTTCAATGACCCGCTTCCCGTTTTTAGAGCAGGATTTGGCGTATATTTCAATAGAAAAAAGTAAGTGCTTCATCTACACTGTCGGCCACCATCAAACGTTTCCGCCAGTCTTCATTTAAAAATCCTTCTTCGGTCATTTTCTCAATATGAGTAATCAATGATTCGTAATATCCTGCTGAATTCAGCAGGATAATTTTTTTGTTGTGAATATTCAGTGTATTCCAGGTAAGCATCTCGAACAATTCATCCAATGTACCGTGTCCACCGGGTAAAACAATAGCAGTATCACACAATTCATACATCATTTTTTTACGGATATGCATATCCTTCACCACATGTAATTCCGTGATACCTTCATGCTGATGTTCCCATTCCAATAATACTTCCGGTATCACACCAATGGCTTTACCCCCATGCTCCATCACTGCATTGGCAATAGCGCCCATCAATCCTTTGTTCCCACCTCCATAAATCAAGGTTATTCCTTTTTCAGCCATTAATCTGCCCAACCTCGAAGCATCTGTTACAAAAAGAGGGTTATTTCCATTTTTTGAACCGCAAAAAACTGCAACATGCTTTATTTGCATTGACTAGAATTTAGCACGCAATGTAAGCAGGAATATGCTTACAGAATATTATGCCACCGATTTTATTTATGAATTTTTGCTATTAAATCCTGCAATAAAACGCAAACAACCCCTATCTTTATCAGGAACGATCCTATTAACGCCATAAACCCTTTGGATATGTCCCCACTCCTGTTGTTCTCCTTTGTGATCATCTACTTTTTGATTTTATTAGTGGTTGCCTGGTATACCGGCAGAACCAGCAATAACGATTCTTTCTTTATCGGTAACAGAAACAGTAACTGGATGCTGGTGGCGTTTGGCATGATCGGCACTTCATTG
>JACVCQ010000457.1 GCA_016741945.1 Chitinophagaceae bacterium | reverse complement strand
AATTTATTAATTACCCCTAACATACCATGCATTACCAATTCTTGGCCATCCCATCCTGCACCGGCACCAATTCCAATGGTTGGTATCGACAAGGATTGACTCACATCAGCTGCCAATGATGCAGGTATTTTTTCTAGTACGATGGCATAACAGCCTGCATCTTCCAATAGTTTGGCATCTTTCCTTAATTTTTCAGCTTCTTCATTTTCTTTGGCTCGCACATTATAAGTGCCGAACTTATAGATAGATTGTGGGGTTAATCCTAGATGTCCCATTACAGGAATACCTGCTGAAACAATTCTTTGAATACTTTCCACCACTTCTGATCCACCTTCCAATTTGATGGAATGAGCGCCACTTTCCTTCATGATTCGAATAGCGGATGCCAGTGCGATATCTGAGTTAGACTGATAAGAACCAAAGGGCAGATCTACCACTACTAAAGATCGGTCAATGCCCCTTACCACACATTGCGCATGATAAATCATTTGTTCCAATGTGATGGGAACAGTAGTTTCATGTCCGGCCATTACATTACTGGCACTATCGCCAACCAGAATTACGTCAATGCCTGTTTCATCAAATAATCGGGCAAACGAATAATCATATGCAGTGATCATTGAAACCTTCTCACCGGCCGCTTTCATTTTTAGTAGGGTGTGAGTGGTTATTTTTTTAATTTCTTTATGAACAGACATGTGTGTAATTTTTTAAAATCAGCTGATGAGCCGAAAACACTGCAAAGTAGGCAGATTTTAGGATTAGCCCCAATGTTTAAAAACGAATTACTGTTGTTGTAAGGTTAATTCGGAATATAGGTGTTGAATGAGTCCGTCGGCCAATCCAATTTTAGGTACATAGATCTCATCTGCATCCGCCCAGCGCATGACATTGATATAAATCTGTAAGGCAGGTACAATAACATCGGCACGATCTTCACGTAATTTGTATATATGAATTCTATCTTCTAAAGAAAAACTTGAAATTTCCTTGTAATAATCTTTTAAAAGATCTATCGGCAAAGGCTTACCATCCTTCTTTTTACTGAGTGAAAAAACTTTATTGATATTACCGCCTGTACCAATAGCTACAATTTTTTTATAACCCTTTGTTTTGGTCTTGATAATATCCTTCATTTCATTCCAATGGTGGTCTTCTACCATGTCTTTCAGTAGTCGTATGGTACCAATATTAAATGATTGTTTAAATACCAATCTGTCTTCTGCAAAAAAAGTCAGTTCCGTACTACCACCACCAACATCAATATACATATAGCTATGATCAGTATCCATTTTTTCAGCAATATGGTTCTCATAGATGATAGAAGCCTCCAGATCCCCACTGATGATTGCTATTTCAAGTCCAGTTTCCAGTCTTATTTTTCTGATGAGGTCTGCACTATTTCGGGCATCACGCATGGCACTGGTAGCACAGGCAATGGTATGCTGTACACCATAGGCATTGATGAGATGTCCATATGCTTTCATAGTCTGTAACACCATGCCCCTTTTTTCTTTTGATATTTCTCCATTCTCAAAGACATCGAAACCCAAACGCAAAGGCACACGAACCAGATTCAACTTATTGAAACGTGGTTTGCCTTCTGCATCATGACTTACTTCAGAAATGAGTAAACGTGCAGCATTACTTCCAATATCAATTGCGGCTAGCCTCAATAGGTACTATGTTTTTTCGGTGTAGGTATTGATAAGTTTCGATCTGAGAACGAATCCTTTTTTTACCTGCGGAAGGTACATAGTTGTTCTTTAATTCTTTATCGAGGATACGCGCTTTCACATTATCTCTTAATTGAATGTGGATAATCTCTTTTAATTCTTCTCTTATATGTGGATCTGTGATTGGTACTGCAGCTTCGATACGATGATCGAGGTTTCTGACCATCCAATCTGCACTCGAAATAAAAATCTTTTCTTGGCCACCATTGTGAAACATCAATACCCTGGCATGTTCCAGGTATTCATCTACTATACTAATGGCACGAATGGGTTGTTTAAATTTTTTATGCTCAATAACTGCACAAAAAATTCCACGTACAATCAGTCTTATCTCAACACCAGCAGCCGCAGCAGCATACAGCTTATCAATGAGTAAGGCATCGCTCAAAGAGTTTACTTTGAGGGTAATAATGGCGGCTTTACCGGTCTTTGCTGCTTTTACTTCACGGTTGATTAGCGTATTCAGTTCATTTCGCATATTGGTTGGACACACCATCAGCGTTTTACATTGTTTTAGTTGAGCTGCAGTCGTTTTCCAGTTTTCGAGATAATTGAAAATACGGTTGATATCTGCCATAATCATTCTATTGGCAGTCAATAAACAGTGATCTCCATATACC
>JACVCQ010000456.1 GCA_016741945.1 Chitinophagaceae bacterium | reverse complement strand
ATATACCATGTTTCTTGGTGTTGCCATACTGGGTCTAGCCGTTGGCGCTACTCCATGCAACTGCCCGTCATCAGGTAAACCTTTTGACTTCTTGCCCTTATTCAGAAAGCATGAGCTAAGGCTCAGCGTGAATACGGCCAGGGTAATAGTAGTTAAATAACCTTTCATCTGTTCAACTTAATTTATGACAGTGACAAATATAAGTTCAGAAGCGCAGTTAAATACAGCTTCCGTTTTAAAACCAATAATTTCACAAGGCGGGTAAAGATGATTCCAGTAATGTCTGAATTTTTGTTTTCACTAATTGAATGAGGCTTTTAAGCCACTGTCAGTGAGCAAATTACCGCAATTCTTGTTACACAATTGCTAAAAAGTCAACTATTTTATCCGTAGTGTAATCACTACAGCTAAAATTCTGGCATACATACAACAAAACACCGCCATTTTTAGGCATTTTTCCAGCTAATAACGGGAAATCCTCGGTTTTAGTTTCCCCAGATTGGAGTATTTTATAGGGACTATATTTCTTAAGTACTTTTGGCAGGTATTCTTTAGCCCCATTACCCATCAAAGCCACTTCCTTCCACCCTATTGCCTCTCCTTGTATCACCCATGCCCATACACCAAAAGAAGTCGGGTATTTAACAATAGCTTGTGATAGCCCTCCCGTTATTTGCTCCATTCTTTGCAACCATTTCTTTTGGTCAAACACCCTTCCCAGATACTGCAAATTCAAAGCCATTACTGCATTTCCACTCGGAGTAGCCCCATCATACACTTCCTTTTTACGAACAATTATATCTTTTTGACCTGCTTTTGTATAGAAATAATAACCTGTTTGCTCTTCTCCAAATTCTCGGTTCACCTGTTCCAATAATATTCGGGCTTTTAAAAGATAGTTACCCTCTCCCGTTATCTCCTGTAAAAAAATATATGCCTGGATCAAATAAGCAAGATCATCCAGAAAAGCAGGGATCATCGCTTTCCCGGCCTTATAAGTGTGTTTCCAGGTTTGGGTAAGGGGTTCATAAAGTTTGTGCTCCAAAAAAGACATATTCCGAATCGCTACCTCTTTGTATGATTCATCACCCAATGCCGCATAAGCTTGTGAAAAAGCGATATTCATCAATGCATTCCAACCCAATAACTGTTTATCGTCTAATAAAGGGCGAATTCTTTCACTCCTTTTTTTCAGCAGTGTTGATTTGATCTGCTCTAATTGTAAAAGCCATTCTTCTTCACTCATGTGATGTTGTAGTGCAAATACAGATGGCTCCTGACGTACATGTAGGATATTGGTATGCTCCCAATTGCCTTCCTCGGTAACCCCATAATATGCACAACATAAAGCAGCATCAGTTGCCGATAATTCAGCTTCGATCTCTTTTTTTTGCCAGGTGTAAAATTTACCTTCCACGCCCTCACTATCTGCATCTAAGGCACTGTAAAAACCCTCATCCGGATGCATCAGCTCACGTTGTACAAAACTTAATGTTTCCCGAATAGCTCTTGCATATTTAGGCGCATGGGTTAATTGATAGGCTTCACAGAGGGTACTCACAAGCAAAGCATTGTCATACAGCATTTTTTCAAAGTGAGGAGCCAACCATTCGGTATCAGTACTGTATCTGGCAAAGCCTCCGCCCAATTGATCATACATTCCACCCTCTATCATTTTATCAATGCTCAACAATGCTTGTGTGAATGATGCCGGATGTTGATTGAAATAATGATGACGCAGCAGGTAACGGATGGTAGCGGTTTGTGGAAATTTTGGGGCAGCGCCAAAACCACCCCATACTGTATCAGCCTGCTTTAGCATATGAGTACTAATATCTTCCAGCATTTCCTGATTGAATAGCCCATCAGATGCAATTGGTCTTGTTCCAAATTGGTTTGATTGCAATAGATGTGCGGTAAGTTTTTCAGCCTGTTGATCAATTTCTTCTCTCTTTTCAGTGAAAGCTTTATGCAATCCGTTCAATACTTCTTTCCATGATGGCCGATTATGTGCACGAACGGGCGGAAAATAAGTACCCCCATAAAAGGGTTTTGCATCCGGTGTCAGAAAAACGTTCAAAGGCCAGCCTCCACTCCCAGTCATAGCTTGAACTGCATCCATATAAATATGATCAATATCCGGTCTTTCCTCCCGGTCTATTTTTATATTGATGAAATACTCATTCATTAAAGCTGCTGTTGTTTCATCTTCAAAACTTTCTCTTTCCATCACATGACACCAATGGCAGGCAGCATAACCAATACTTACCAAAATAGGTTTTTGCTCACTACGTGCCAATGCCAATGCCTCTTCACCCCATGGATACCAATTCACCGGATTATGCGCATGTTGTAATAAATATGGACTTGT
>JACVCQ010000455.1 GCA_016741945.1 Chitinophagaceae bacterium | reverse complement strand
CAAGGTGGCCCTTTTATGCTGAGAATTTCTGCGAAGAAAAAAATCAATGCAGATAGCAGTACACTTATTCAGTTTATTGTAGAAGACTTTACGAGAGATAACATTACACAAAGTAAAACCATCAACCTTAGTACCAACCAACCAGCTTACTTTATAGAAGTAAATGATAAAATAAATTCAACACGCATATTATATCATTTTTCACAAAGTGGAACTCTGACATTGAATAAGATTGGTGCTGATTATATCAATGGAACATTCCAGTTCACCTATTTTACTTTCGACCAATATGGAGCTAAAACAAGTGAGCAACCCATACAAAATGGCGAATTCAAGAATTTAAGGATCAAGAGAAAATAAGGAATTGTATGGACCGCTGATAGTTTATGATTTATTATGACCAATCATAAACTATCATAAAAAATCTGCGGCCCATAATAAATAAAAAAGAGGCTGTATCAAAACTATGATATAGCCTCTTTCTTTTACTATAGACCATAAGCCATGACCCATACGCTATCGAACAAATCTCAGCGTTCTTCGTATGACTCACTTCAATTTCATATCGACAATGATCCGATCGATCTTCTTTTGAAGCGAAGCATAAGTGTTATCAAAATCTTCTTTACTTTTCAATACAGTGTTCACACTAAAATAAAATTTGATCTTAGGTTCAGTTCCGGAAGGGCGTGCTGATATTTTACTACCATCCTCGGTAATGAACTGAAGTACATTGCTTTTCGGAAGATCAATCTTCCACTCTTCACCGGTGATCAAATTTTTACCTTTTTGGAGTTCATAATCCAACAAAGTAACCACCGGAGACCCATCAATCGAAGAAGGAGGCTGGTTCCGGTAATTTTCCATCATATCAGCAATTTCTTTTTGTCCATTCATTCCCTTTTTAGTGATACTAATCAGGTTTTCATAATAAAAACCATACTGCATATACAATTCGATCATCTTATCGAATAAGGTTCTGCCTTTGGCTTTTTCATAAGCCGCCATTTCGCACATCAAAGCCACAGCACTTACAGCATCTTTATCCCTGATTTTATCGCCAATCATCAAACCAAAACTTTCTTCACCTCCAATCACATAATTTTCCTTCCCTTCTTTTTCTTTGATCAGTTCAGCAATCCACTTGAAACCGGTCAATACATTATAACAAGCAATTTGGTTTTGTTTGGCAACTTCATTGATCATATGGGTAGTTACAATCGTAGAAATTACCATATCATTGGGTTGAGCAATACCTTTTGTTTTACGTGCTTCTATCATGTAAGCAAATGCCAGAACAGCGGTTTGATTTCCATTCATCAATACCCACTCCCCTTTATGATTTTTGACACCAATTCCTACTCGATCAGCATCCGGATCTGTACCCAATAAAATATCAGCATCCATTTCTTTTGCTTTCTGCAGCCCAATACTCATGGTTTCACTTTCTTCCGGATTTGGATAGATAACAGTAGGAAAATTACCATCGGGTATAGCTTGTTCCTGTACCACGGTTACATTGGTAAATCCAAACGCTTTTAAAACATCGGGCACCAATGTAATACCGGTTCCATGTATAGGAGTATACACAATTTTCAAATCATGTTGCGCTTCGATTACATCCGGATATACACTCAAGCTTTTTACCATCTGCAGGTAAGCCTGATCCATCTCAGCCCCCATCAATGTAATATTATTCGCCCCACCTTCCCATAACACTTCATCCACACTGGTAAACGCTTCCACTTCCTTGATCACATTTTTATCATGTGGTGGCACCAATTGTCCCCCATCATTCCAATATGCTTTGTAACCGTTGTATTCTTTCGGATTGTGTGAGGCAGTACATACCACCCCTGCATGACAACCCAAATGTCTGATCGAGAAACTGAGTTCAGGAGTAGGTCTCAAAGCTTCAAACAGAAATACCTTGATACCATTAGCAGCAAATACGTTTGCAGTCGTTTCTGCAAAAAATCGACTATTATTACGACTATCATGTCCAATAGAAACTTTGATCTCTTGATTGGGGTAGGTTTTTTTTAAATAGTTGGCAAAGCCCTGTGTAGCCATCCCAATCGTATATTTATTTACGCGATTGGTACCTACACCCATGATACCTCTCAAACCACCAGTACCAAACTCTAGGTTACGATAAAATGCATCTGCCTGTTCATCTTCCGGCATTTTTCGAATGGTATCTTTGGTAATCTCGTCATAGTTACCAGATAGCCATGTGTTCAGTTTTTCTTGTATGCTAGCATCCATATAAGCGGGTTTTGAAATGATTGTTGAACAAGTTTATCGATATTTTCCCAATTTTCATGGGTAAACAGCGGTCTTCATGATTAGGAAATATAAGCTCCTTCGACTTCCCCA
>JACVCQ010000454.1 GCA_016741945.1 Chitinophagaceae bacterium | reverse complement strand
ATTTTAGTGAGTAGTGCATAGTGAGTAGTGAATATATATATGGGTACTCACTATTGAGTACTCATTAGTCACTCCCTTCCCCCTTCTTCTCCTCACTAATATTTTTAAATATCTCTTCCATTTTGAATACATAATCCAACGTGTCATCGAGATAAAAATGAAGAACGGGTATTCGGCGGAGTTGGTGTTTCATTTTATCAGCCAATTCTTTCTTGATTTCCCATGCACGACCTTCAATCGTTTTCATGGTAGCTTTTGTATCTTTAACTTGGAACAGACTAAGATAAATTCTTGCTTCCAACAGATCGGGGGTAACTTTAACTGAGGAAATAGATACCATTCCTCCATCGAGCATGGAAAGATTCAGTCTCCTGAAAATATCATTCATTTCCTCCTGAATAGCTCCTGCTACCTGACGCTGACGTTTTCCTTCTTCCATGTTGAACTGTTTGATTGGCTGTAAAATTACTTACTTTGCTGTGTTTTACCGATTTTATCCTGATATGAAGCGTTTTTCCAGAATACTTTTTTACCTGAGGAGTCAGAAGCAGAACATAGTGCTATACCTGATTTTCACCCTGCTTTCAATCCTTTTTTCGTTGATATCACTGGCCATGCTTGCGCCTTTTCTGCAATTACTATTCAATAAAGCAGACTTGATCAATGTTCAACCCGAGTTCTCTTTAACTGCCAATGGCGTGTTAAATTATCTAAAATACTTTATCAGCAAACTGATCACAGATAAAGGTGAAGTATATGCCTTAGGGGCCATTTGTGGACTTATTATTGTGTCAATTTTCTGTAAGAATGTTTTCACATATCTGTCTTTCAGAGTATTAGCGCCCATGCGGAATTATGTAATGACCAAACTTAGAGCAGATCTATATAGCAAGATTCTTGAACTACCCATCGGCTATTTTACAGAGCAGCGCAAAGGTGATATCATCAGTCGCATGAGCAATGATGCAAATGAAGTAGAGTGGAGTGTGATGGGAACACTGGAAGCATTGATACGCGATCCACTCAACATCATCATTATTCTGTTTTTTCTGGTGATGCTTAGCCCCGCACTGTCATTATTTCTGTTGGTGCTGTTACCCCTCACAGGTTTTATCATTGGCAGATTGAGTCGATCATTGAAAAAACAGTCCACTTCTTCCCAAGAGAAATTAGGCACTTTGATGTCTATCCTTGATGAAACACTTGGTGGATTACGTGTCATCAAAGCTTTCAATGCCGAGAAGATATTACACAGTAAGTTCATCAGTAATAACAATACACTGAACCAGATACGCAATAAGATGAATTTCAGGAAAGATCTGGCTTCACCTATGTCTGAGTTTTTGGGTGTGCTAGTATTATCTTGCATTCTCTGGTTTGGTGGCAAGTTGGTATTAGATGGGCAATTCGGATTAGAGCCAGAGAGTTTCATCACATATATTGTTTTCTTCACTCAGATCATCAATCCGGCGAAATCTTTGTCCGGCTCATTTTACAGCGCGCAGCGTGGCAGTGCCGCTATTCAGCGAATTGAAGAAATTTTGAAAGCGCCTGTCACTGTTACCGATCAACCCAATGCCAAAACCCTGACAGAGTTCAATAGCAGTATTGAATTCAAAAATGTTTCTTTTTCTTATGAAGATGTAACCATTTTAAAAGATATCAATTTGAAAATTGAAAAAGGAAAAACAATTGCGCTGGTGGGTTCATCTGGTGCAGGTAAAAGTACTCTTGCCGATCTCATCCCTCGTTTTCATGATGTTACCAGTGGTGAGTTGTTGATTGATGGCATCAACATAAAAGAATACTCATTACACTCTGTAAGAAATCAAATGGGTATTGTAACACAAGAGCCGATATTATTTAATGACACTATTTCGAATAACATTGCTTTGGGTATCGATCATGCAGATCAAAAGCAAATAGAACAGGCAGCAAGAGTTGCCAATGCTTATGATTTTATTCAGCGTAAAGAAGAAGGATTCGATACCAATATTGGTGACAGAGGAAGTAAACTAAGTGGCGGTGAACGTCAGCGTGTAACCATTGCCCGTGCCGTATTAAAAAACCCACCGATCTTGATTTTGGATGAAGCCACTTCATCGCTTGATACGGAAAGTGAGCGACTAGTACAGGATGCTATCAATAATATGATGCAACAACGTACTTCTATCGTTATTGCTCACCGTCTCTCCACCATCCGCAATGCAGACGAGATCATCGTTCTCCAAAAAGGAGAGATCGCCGAAAGAGGCACACATGATGAGTTACTGTTGGCGGGTGGGATTTATAAGAAATTAGTAGAGATGCAGGAAGTGAGATGAATAGTGAGTAGTCAGTAGTGAGTAACATAAAAAGAGAAGCCCTCAAGTAAAATTGAGGG
>JACVCQ010000453.1 GCA_016741945.1 Chitinophagaceae bacterium | reverse complement strand
TCCATATACCCTTGCTGTTTTTTCATTTAAGTTGCCGGTACTTACAAATCCATATTGAACTGTTTTATTTCCTTTTCTTTTTTTAATGATACATAATTTGGCATGCACCTTCATTTTTGGGATACCTAATAAAACACGTACACCTTCTTCTTCCAGAATTTTTTTCCATTCCAAGTTGGCTTCTTCATCAAATCGTGCTTTCAATTCCAACATTACAATTACTTCTTTACCATTTCTTGCAGCGTTGATCAGTGCATTAATGACTTTTGAATTAGAAGCTAACCGATACGCTGTAATCTTAATCGATTTTACATCTGGGTCCATGGCCGCTTCACGCAATAAATCAATAACAGTATGAAAAGAGTGGTACGGGAAATGAAGCATCACATCCTTCTTCAACACCACATCTGTCACCCTCATGCTACCTTGTATTGCCGGATGCGTAAATGAAGGCCTGCGCGTATTCTTGCTATCAAATACATCGGGAAAATCCATGAAGTGACGAAAGTTATGAATTCTTCCACCTGGAATGATATTGCTTTTTCGGTTTAAATTTAAACGACGAATAAGGTATTCCAATAATCCTGCATCCATTTCTTTATCATAAACAAAACGAACAGGTTTTCCTTTACGTCTGTTTTTTAATCCTTTTTCAATCTTCTCAACAAAAGTGGTACTCACATCATTATCTATATCAATTTCAGCATCTTTGGTTACTTTAAAAACGTGCGCATCAAAATAATCATAATCAAAGTAGGTAAAGATCTCCGGTAAATTGTGTCTAATCACATCTTCCAGCAGAATGATATGCTTCTCACCTTGTTTGGAAGGAAGCAACACAAATCTTCCTACATCTTTAGCCGGTACTTCAATCAACGCATATTTTTGATCATAGGCCGAACTTTTTTTGCGCATGACCACACCTAGATAAATACTTTTATCACGTAAATAAGGAAGTTGTGGCAAGCTTTCAATCATCAATGGAATGATATTCGAACGTACTTGTTCATCGAAAAAGTTGCTGACGTATTTTTTTTGTTCTTTGTTGAGTTGTTTTTCATTGATCAAAAAGATCTTTTCTTTTTTCAATTCACGAATGATGCCATCCCAAATGCGGTTAAATTCGTTTTGTTGCTGTAATACAATAGTCTGTATTTGATCAATAATGGCTTGGGGATCTTCCTCCATGTGCATATTGAGGTTGCGTCTTTTGTCTGCAAACTCCACCATTCGTTTCAAAGTAGCCACACGCACTCTGAAAAATTCGTCTGTATTATTGGAAAAAATACCCAGAAAACGAATTCTTTCTTTCAAAGGAACAGAAGGGTCATTTGCTTCTTGTAAAACCCTTGCATTAAAACTGAGCCAACTGATATCTCGCTGAATAAGATGCTTTTTCACAAAAAATAGTATTAGTCCAAGCCATAGGGCATAATCAAGCTAACTTTTCAAATATAAAAAAGAGAAAGAGAGTGTAATGTTAAGTTTATAGATCAACATTTTAGTACGTCGGCATAGAAGAAAAAATCTTGACTACTAAGAATAAGATTGTTTGATATGTTGAATAATACCCGTGGTCGAAAACCCTTCCACAATTGGATTAATCACTACGCTTCCCCCATTCGCTATCACTTCTTTTGCCCCTACAATCTGTTCCACAGTATAATCTCCACCTTTCACCAATACATCGGGTAGAAGGGTTGAAATAAGTGTATGAGGGGTGTCCTCATTGAATACAATAATGGCATCGGTTACTGCCAAACTAGCCAATATTAATGAGCGGCTGTGTTCGTTGTTCACGGGTCTGTCTGAGCCTTTTAATTTTTTTACACTGTTGTCGCTATTTACTCCCACAATCAAATAATCAGCTTCACTGGCTGCGGCATTGAGAGAGAAAATATGTCCTTCATGTAAAATGTCAAAACATCCATTGGTGAAAGCCAGTTTCTTCCCGGTAATGCGCCATGCTGCTACCCGCGCCATCAATTGGGGCAATGTCATGATCTTTTGTTCTATTACATGAATGGCTCTCATGATGTTTTCTTTTTTTTATTATATACGGGAAGCAGTAACAGGCTTAATCCCCCCGCAATTAATACAATCATAAATTGTGCAAACCACTGTAGGTTACCATTGGCAAAACCTATTTCAAAAGGTACTTTATATTCTTCCAATAATTTGGCAATAAAGAATGCATAAGCACCTATTCCTCCCGGTGTAACAATCATACCAATGCTTCCGAAAGCTAATACACTCAACCCTTCTCCCCATCCTAAATGAGCGGTTCCGGACGTGGCCAATAAACCGACCCAGGTACCGGCAGTATAGAGAAACCAAATGCCTATACTATATAGTACAAAAATTCCTTTACGCTTAAGGCGACGA
>JACVCQ010000452.1 GCA_016741945.1 Chitinophagaceae bacterium | reverse complement strand
GAAGTAGATGCTGACCATCGTTTCGAACCCATCAGCGTTGATACTTCCTACATTACACCTAATAAGTGTACAGAATGTCAAGGCTTTCATGAAGAACCTCAATGTGCGGCAGTTTGTCCGGTAGACTGTTGTGTACCTGATGAAATGTATCAGGAAACTGTAGAAGAGCTGTTAGCGAAGAAAGAGAAAATGCACATCTAATGCACAATAGTATGTGCTAAACTTTTCCCTGAAATGCTTGCATTTACTGAGAAAAGTGAATAGCTTAGAGTTATCAATCATTGTTGTACTTAACACTACGACAACTAGTAACGGCGGGTGATATTTCCCGTCAACGTGAGGTGAAGAGACGGGTAGTTTCTTCACCTTTTTTATTACTGATGTCTGATCTAGGATATCTGATTAAATTTTTTCCCCTAGATCAGACATCCTAGATCAGACATCAGACATTCTTCCTCCTATCTTTGTCCCATAACCTTATCAATATGAAGAAAAAACTGGCATTGGTTACGGGTGGACTAAGTGGGGAAGCACAAATCAGTTATAAAAGTGCTATAACAGTTGGAAACAATTTGGACAGAGATTTATTTGATGTCTATAAAATTGATATCAATCCGGAAGGTTGGTGGTTTGAGAATGGGAAAGGTGAAAAGTCAAAAGTAAATCGAGATGATTTTTCCATTACCGATGAGGGACAAACCATTCATTTTGATGTGGTACTGCTTTGTATACACGGTACACCCGGAGAAGATGGAAAATTACAGGGCTATTTTGATATGCTGAAACTGCCCTATACCAGTTGTGACGCAGCCACTTCAGCACTTACTTTTAATAAAAGATATACAGTAGCTGTGGCTGCTTTTGGGGGCGTACATGTTGCCAAATCCATGCATCTATTCAAACACACGCCTGTACCTCCTTCACAGATATTAACTGAGCTCAGATTACCGGTATTTGTAAAACCCAATAATGGAGGAAGCAGTATTGGGATGAGTAAGGTGAATAAGCAGGATGAGTTGGCAGCAGCATTGGAAAAAGCATTTAAAGAAGATGATCAGGTATTGGTAGAAGAATTTATTAGTGGCAGAGAGTTTACGATTGGAGTATTTAAGTCGAACGGACATATTCAGGTATTGCCCATTACTGAGATTGAAACAAAAAATGAATTCTTTGATTTTGAGGCGAAATACCAAGGTAAAAGCATCGAAACAACCCCCGCCGCTATTGACGACGAGATGAAAACGCAATTGGAAGCAGCTGCGCAAAGAGTGTATGAAGTGCTTAATTGCAGAGGTGTAGTGCGGATTGATTTTATCTACAATACAGCAACTCGTCAGCCCTATATGTTGGAAGTGAATACGGTGCCCGGACAAAGCGAAGCCAGTGTCATTCCTCAACAAGTAAGGGCTATGGGGATGTCTTTAACTGATTTTTATTCAGCGGTAGTAGCAGAAGCACTTCGTTAAATTTAAAAAAATTACTTGGAATAGGGAATAGCTACTGTATGGAATCAGTATCTTGTTTAACAAGCCAATATTAAGCATAACAACACATGAAGGAATTCATTGAGAAAATAACAAATAAGCCCTTATGGGTAAATATGCTGGCCGGATTAGGAGTTATTCTGGTATTGATCATCTTATTTTTTTCTCTACTCGGATGGATTACCAATTACGGAAAGGTAACAACTGTACCTTCTGTAACCGGTCAAGAAGTAACCGCAGCTATTCAGGTTTTGGAACAAGCAGGGTTTGAAGAAGAGATTCAGGATTCAGTATACGTTGATAGTTTACCCAAGCTTGCTGTCGTTCGACAAATACCTGAATCAGATGCTGCAGTTAAATCGGACCGTACCATTTATTTTACTGTTAAACAGAAAGTTTTGACTCAAATTCTTTTGTGCTTTGACTCTATACAATGAAAGTAATTGCTGTATTGATGGAAATGCCTTTAATGATACATTCATATTTGTCATGATTGTAATCAAGTGTACAGTGCATTGATTGATATTGGCTTTTATTTAAAATCATTAGTATCAGCAATTTTTGCAATACAAAACATCAATTGATATGCAATACAAATTGGCCATATCATTCCTATCAATAGCCATAGCAACCATTCTCTGTGATATGCAAAAGAATGTATCAAATCCAATAGGATGATGTGCAACTTCATTCCACTCCATCCTGAGTACAGCACAAGAATACATGGAGGACTGAATAGAACAAAAAGTAATAGTTGAAGTGTATTAATCAGCATCAATCTCGTCTTTTTCTTTGTTGAAATTGGTTTACAAAACATTATTGGGAGAATCATAGGAACACTTGCAAAGAAACAAAGGGAAAAGTTCATCAAAGATAATGTCACTAGAAGAATCACAGAATATTGC
>JACVCQ010000451.1 GCA_016741945.1 Chitinophagaceae bacterium | reverse complement strand
ATGATGCAGTGTATATCAATAGACATTAAATCAAATGAAACTGGCGGGCAATCGGTAATGAAATCGTAAAAATACTGCCATGTGGATGGTTGTTCGTCAAATGAATCTCTCCTTTGTGCAATTTAATAATTCGTGATGCCAAAGAAAGCCCAAGTCCAAAACCTTCAGAACTGGTTTCCTTATTACTTCTATAAAATGGCTGAAAAACAAGTGCTTGTTCTTCTTTCTGTATACCCGGACCATAATCGGAGACTACTATTTTGAGTTCATGGTTTGAGAAGTTAAGTCCCACAATAGCTGTATGATCATCTGAATATTTGCAGGCATTGAGGGTAATATTTTTAATAGCACTTTCTAAAAGATCGCCATTACCAAAAACCAATAATTTATCCTCATCTTCGGGAAAACTATCGAAATGTAATTCTACTTTGAATGCTTCATTGGTTTTTCGCAATTCAACTGGTAATTTCATCAGCATTTCATCTATACGAACAAGGGCTAATTCCATTCCATCGGAAGTGCCACTTGCTTTGGCTAATTCAAGTAAACTTCTGGTAAGCCTATTGAGATTTTTGACATCGTCATATACAGACATTAATACTGTTTTGTATTCTTCTGCAGTTCTGCTGTTTTGTAGTGTGATTTCCAACTGACTGGAAATGGATGTAAGTGGCGTAGAAAGTTCATGAGAGGCATTGGCAATAAATCTTCGTTGGATTTCGAAGGACTGCTGAAGTCTAGTCAGCAATTCATTAAAAGTAGATGAAAGCTCATGTAATTCATCTTTGGTTTCAGTGAGAATGATTCTTCTGGATAGATTCTGAGAAGATATCTCTTTTACTTCACTGGTTATTTTTTTGATCGGGACTACCAGTCGGGATGAAAAAATAAGACCGGATAAAAGTGTAATTAAAGTTCCACTGATAAAGCTTACTAATAACACAAATCTTAATTCACTTATTTTATCGAGTCCTTCTTTGTCATAAGCGGCTGCCACGGCTATATATTCCTGATCACCGGCACGATATTTAATAGCGATAACATCTCTATGACCTTTGGTATATACGTATTCACCATTTTCTCTGGTATAATCTAGTACACTACTCTCAGGTCTTTCTAGTGTGGCGCCTTCATCTCTAAAACGATAGACTTCTTTATTTTCGCTATCATAAACGATAACACTTTTTTCACGAAGGGAGATCAGCATATTCTGATCGATTCGCTGTAATAGGTCTCTGTTAATACCTTCTACTTTTACCAATAAGCTAATCGTAGACAATGCCCTATTGCGTATCCGTCTTTGAAAATCTAATTTCCTATTCAAATCTGAGAAATAGTAAATCGAAGCACATACAAAAAAAAGTATGAACGTTACCAGTAGGGTGAACAAAATGGTGATACGATATTTTATTTTCATCAGGTAATCTCTTTCATGACATACCCCATACCTACTTGTGTATGGATGAGTCTTGTATCAAACTTTTTATCAATTTTATTTCTTAAATAATTGACATATACATCGATAACATTGGTTTGGGTATCAAAATCTATCTCCCAAACTCTTTCAGCAATATCAGCCCTAGAAAGTACCCTATTTCTATTTCGCATAAAATATTCCAACAACTGAAATTCTTTGGCAGTGAGTGTAATGGGCTGTTCGGCACGCTTTACTTCCTTTGTATCTAAATTCATTTCCAAATCAGCTACTTTCAGGATATTGCCCGTAGGGAGTTGTTGATTCATGGTTCTTTTCAGCAGTGCCCGAATGCGCACTAATAACTCTTTGAATTCAAATGGTTTAATGATATAGTCGTCTGTACCGGTATCCAAACCTTCGATCTTGTCTTCTGTTGTATTCATCGCCGTCAGCATAATAATCGGGATATGCTGATTGGTGTTTCGAATGGATTTGCACAAATCATAACCATTCATACCTGGCAAATTGATATCTAGGATCAGTAAGTCATAATTATTAGACTCAAATAATCTTTTTCCGATCAGTCCATCAAAAGCCAGATCAACATGATAGCCATTTTCTGTCAATCCTTTTTCGAGGGTAGTAGCAATTTTTTTTTCATCTTCTACGATGAGTATTTTTCTTTCTTCCATACGCGAATAATCGTCTAGAGCAATTGGCAATTTACACAAACAATACTAGTTGGAGAGTTTCTAATCTGATTCTAATTTCAGGTATTCGGCAATTTACAATAGCGGAATCCTTTAAATTTACCATCAATCTAATTTTATGAGTAAGTCTTCTCGTCGAGCTTTTCTGACTAGTACTATGCTGGTAACGGCCGCCACAGTTATTGCACAACCCAATATTCATTCGAATTGTTCTACTTTACTGATTCATCAGGTGTTTTTCTGGTTAAAAAATCCAGGTTCTTTAACGGAT
>JACVCQ010000450.1 GCA_016741945.1 Chitinophagaceae bacterium | reverse complement strand
GTATTGTAGATGCTATTTCTATTCTTCGTGGATTGAAAGATCGGTATGAAACACACCATCATGTTCGTATCAAAGATGAAGCGATCATTGCGGCTGTGGAATTATCCAATCGTTATATTACTGATCGTTTTCTTCCGGATAAAGCCATAGATCTTATCGATGAATGTGCGGCTAAACTTCGACTGGAAATGAATTCTATGCCTGAAGAATTGGATACACTCGAAAGACAAATTCGTCAATTAGAGATCGAACGCGAAGCTATTAAACGTGAAGATGATGAAGAAAAATTGAAAGAGTTGAATATTGAAATCAGTAATCTGAGTGTACAAAGGGATACTTTAAAAGCTAAATGGAAAAATGAAAAAGAAATTGTAGACAAAATACAACAAGCAAAGGCAAGTATTGAAACCTTGAAGCTGGAAGCGGAACAGGCGGAAAGAAATGGAGACTATGGGAAAGTGGCAGAAATACGTTATGGTAAAGTGAAAGAACAGGAAGCTGTGATTGCCGATTATACAGATCAATTGAATCAACTCGGTGAACAAAGTAGACGATTAATGAAAGAAGAAGTAGATGCAGAAGATATTGCTGAGAATATTGCAAAAGCAACCGGTATTCCTGTTGCTAAGATGATGCAAAGTGAAAGAGAAAAGTTATTGCATTTAGAAGAAGAGTTACACCAACGTGTAGTTGGACAAGAAGAAGCTATTACAGCAGTAGCTGATGCAGTGAGAAGAAGCCGAGCAGGGTTGCAGGATCCACGCAAGCCTATTGGTTCATTTATATTCCTAGGTACTACGGGCGTAGGTAAAACAGAGCTAGCAAAAGCATTAGCAGAATATTTGTTTGATGACGAACACCTGATGACAAGAATTGACATGAGTGAATATCAGGAGAAACATACGGTATCACGATTGGTTGGAGCGCCTCCGGGTTATGTAGGATATGATGAAGGTGGGCAATTGACAGAAGCAGTAAGAAGAAAACCATATGGAGTAGTGTTGCTAGATGAGATTGAAAAAGCGCACCCTGATGTTTGGAATGTATTATTGCAAGTATTGGATGATGGTCATTTAACTGATAATAAGGGCAGAACTGTAAATTTCAAAAATACTATCATCATCATGACGAGTAATATTGGTAGTCATTTAATACAAGATGCTTTTGATGGTATTCGGGAGGAAAATATTATGGAAGCTACCGAACGTGCTAAACATGATGTTATGGATTTATTACGAAAAACCATTCGACCAGAGTTTCTGAATCGGATAGATGAGATTATCATGTTTAGTCCATTGATGAAAAAGCAAATCATGGGTATTGTGAAAATACAATTGGATGGGTTACAGAAAATGGTGGCTGAAAGTGGAATTCATTTAGAGTTTAGTCAGTATTTATTGGAGTTTTTAAGTGAACAGGGATATGATCCCCAAATGGGAGCAAGACCATTAAAGCGGTTGATACAAAAACAAATTGTGAATACACTTAGTAAAAAAATTCTGGCTGGCGAGATCGATAAATCAAAAAAAGTATTGATTGATGCATTTGATGGGGTAGTGGTATTTAGAAATGAGGATTAATGCAAAGCGGCTGTATCAGCTTTTGATTTAGCCGCATTCTTTTACAATGGCCTATCGACCATGGACCATATGCTATAAACCATAAGCTAGCTCACGAATCTCCGGCTTCTTTCGTATTTTGTAAGTGCTATGACCCGCTTCACAACTTCAATTCAACAATTTGACGAGAAAGGAGAAAAATCCGGGTGGACATATATTCTTATTCCCCAAGATATTGCTGAGGTCTTAAACCCGGGAAGTCGAAAGACCTTTCGTGTGAAAGGAAAAATTGATGCGCATGCCATCAAAGCTGTTGCAGTGATGCCGATGGGTGATGGATCTTTTATTTTACCGGTCAATGCCCAAATGCGTAAAGCCATTGGTAAACGAAAGGGAGCGATGGTGCATGTTTCATTAGCAGTTGACCATGCACAGCCCGAAATACCAGCTGTTTTAGCTGTTTGTTTGGCGGATGAATCAAAAGCGAAAACATTCTTTGAGCAGTTGCCTTTATCCCAACGGAATTATTATAGTAAATGGGTAGTTGCAGTGAAGTCAGCGTCATTACAGGCCGAAAGAATTGCACAAGTCATTGATGCACTGCACCTTGGGTACAATTTTTTTCATTTTATGCAATATTTGAAAGCGAAGAAAATACGCTAAAATTCGCGACTCATCATTTTTATCACCAATAACTTACTATTTAGTAAGTTATTCTTAACTTTAGCTCATGGCTGCCAGACATACAGATACTCGTGAAGAGATTGTTCGCATTGGGACCCAATTGATCAAGAGTCATGGATATAATGCATTTAGTTATGCGGATATATCGGAACAATTG
>JACVCQ010000449.1 GCA_016741945.1 Chitinophagaceae bacterium | reverse complement strand
GGTAATGTAGGCACAGCTGCAGGCGCCAAAGCTTTAGCAGATGCTGGTGCCGATGCAGTGAAAGTAGGTATTGGTCCGGGTTCTATTTGTACGACGCGTATTGTTGCCGGTGCAGGTGTTCCACAACTGACTGCCATCATGGAAGCCAGTCATGCACTGAAAACAAAAGGTACTCCTATTATTGCCGATGGCGGTATTCGTTATACCGGTGACATGGTAAAAGCTTTGGCAGCCGGTGCCAATATAGTAATGATGGGAAGCGTTTTTGCAGGCGTACAGGAAAGTCCGGGAGATACCATCATTTATGAAGGACGTAAGTTCAAAGAGTACAGGGGCATGGGAAGTTTAGGTGCGATCAGTCAGGGTAGCGGCGATCGTTATTTCCAAGATGTAGAAGATGATATTACAAAGGTTGTACCGGAATGCATTGAAGGTCGTGTTGCGTATAAAGGAAGTTTGAGTGAGATTATTTATCAATACGTAGGTGGATTAAGGGCCGGTATGGGTTATTGTGGGGCTAAAAATATCAAAGCTTTACAACAAGCTACTTTTGTTAAGATCACCAATGCAGGGATGAAAGAAAGCCATGCACATGATATTGATATCACAAAAGAGGCGCCGAATTATAGTAGAAAATAAAATGGATCATATTATTGAAAAAGCTCCGAAACATATCGGAGCTTTTTGTTTTTTATTCCGAAATTGGGGCAATAAATACAGTTTGTGAAAACACCTTCTTTCTATCTCGTTATCTTATCCGGACTTTTATTGTATTTAGCGTGGCCTGCTTCTCCGTTGATGCCATTGGTATTTATGGCTTGGATACCATTGTTGATGGTGGCAGACAGAACTATGGCATCCTCTCGATTTTTTGGCTGGACATTTCTCACCACCCTTATCTGGAATACAGGCACCACTTGGTGGATGTGGAACTCTACCGACATAGGAACCATTGCTGCCATCATGTTCAATAGTATGTTAATGACTTTTCCATGGTGGGGTTACTATCATCTGAAGAAAAAAGGAAAACGTATCGGTTATATTTCTTTGATCAGTTTTTGGATGTGTTTTGAATACATACATCACAATTGGCAACTCAGCTGGCCTTGGTTATCACTAGGCAATGTATTTGCTATGTATCCTGATATGATTCAATGGTATGAATTTACGGGTGTACAAGGAGGAACTTTATGGGTATTGGTTGCCAATATTTCCCTTTATGAAACCATTGTCTCCTATCAACAAAAAACTACTTTTCAAAAAAAGTTTCCTGCCACTATAAAGATTTTGATCATACCTGTATTGATCTCTCTATTTATGAAACCTTCTATCAAAGAAGAGAACATCCAATACAATTTGGTCATTGTTCAACCCAATGTAGATCCTTATGGAAAATTCAATGCGGGATCTACCAATGAACAAATCAGCTCTTTATTACAACTAACAGAACAAGCAATCGATAGTAATACTGCTTTGGTAATTTGGCCTGAAACCGCCATGAGCGCTGCAGAATGGCAAGACAATGTCGTATACAGTAGCTACTATCAGCCTGTTTTTGAGTTTAGTAAAAAACATCCTTCTATCAATCTTGTATCAGGAATTGAGACGTATAAAAATTATGGTGATGAGAAACAAACTGCTACTGCAAGAACAACGAGTAGTGGAACATATTATGATGCGTTCAATGCAGCGGTGCATATTAACAACGGACAACCCATTGCTTTTTACAATAAAAGTAAATTAGTGCCAGGTGTAGAATCACTACCCACATTTTTAAATTTCATGGCGCCTGTTTTTGAACAATTCGGAGGCACCACCGGAGGATATGGCAGATCTGAAAGTGCTACTGCATTCACAACAGCACAAAATCCTTATAAGAGTGCTCCAATTATTTGCTATGAAAGTGTGTATGGAGAATATGTAGGTGAATATGTGAAGCAAGGTGCTAATATTCTGACCATTATGACCAATGATGGTTGGTGGGGAAATACACCTGGGCATCGTCAGCATTTACATTATGCCAAACTCCGCGCGATTGAAACTAGAAAATGGGTAGCCAGAAGTGCGAACACTGGAATTTCCGCGATCATAGATCCGCTGGGTGAAATCAAAACGAGTGAACCATGGAATCAAAAAACTACCATTAAATATGCTGTACCAGTGGTGAGTGGAGAAACTTTTTATGTTCGCTGGGGTGATTATCTATACAAATTGGCGTCAGCAATTAGCGTGTTATTGATCTTATGGAAATTCACAGATAAACTTCGAAAAAAGCAACCGAATGCATAAGCATTGTACATGGTCTGATGGCACTATTCACTATCAAGTGCTGGGAAAGGGTATCCCCGTTGTATTGTTACATGGATTTGGCGAAGACAGCAGCATCTGGAATGCATCAATAGT
>JACVCQ010000448.1 GCA_016741945.1 Chitinophagaceae bacterium | reverse complement strand
CACATATGAACAGGCATCACACATTTTGTCTTTGGTGTAATGGCCGCTCTTACTGCAGCAGGTGAAAGCGTTAATGTTTCATCCACATCTACTAATATCGGCACAGCACCCACACTTAATACGGCCTCAAAACTGGCCACAAAAGTGAAAGAAGGCATGATTACTTCATCACCGGCACCAATATTTAAAGCAGACATAGCAGTCGTTAATGCCGCTGTCCCACTAGAAGTCAAATGAGCATGTGTACACCCAAATACCTCCGTAATGGCTTTTTCCAATTCCTGGGCCTTCCAGATTCCTTTACGCGGACCATCAAATCCATAACGCATCAAGATGCCTGTTTCCAGCACATCATTCACTTCTTTTCTTTCTTCAGCACCAAATAATTCGAATCCAGGCATAGTTGCAAAGTTTGATGCAAAAATAAGGAAGAAGTTGACAGATGACAGTTGACCGTTGATAGAAGAAAAAGATTTTCATTATCTGTCAACTATCAACTGTCAACTATATTTGCCCTATGACTCCCACTCTCTTCTACTGCTATGACGCTTATTGCGGTTGGTGTTACGGATTTAGTCCGGTAATGAAAAAAATCCAGGAAAACTATCCTCCATTACCTATTGAAGTACTATCAGGCGGTATGATTTTACCGGAAGAACCCGTTTCCATTGCGGCTACGGCAGGATATATTCAGAAAGCCTATAAAACAGTAGAAGAATATACAGGAATCACATTCGGACCTGATTATCTCTGGCATATCAATAACCCAGATCTCAGTGATTGGTTTCCCCATTCAGAAAAGCCAGCCATTGCACTTTGCATTTTTAAAGAATTTTACCCTGATCAACAGGTTGGTTTTGCATCTGATCTTCAATATGCATTGCACTTTGAGGGTCGCGACCTAACTGATGATGAAGCTTACAGGCATTTATTAGAGAAATACAGCATCCACCCTGAAATCTTTTATGAAAAACTAAAAAGTGAAACTTATAAAGAGCAAGCTTATTACGAGTTTTCTTTGGTGAAACAATTACAGGTAACGGGTTATCCATGTGTGTTGATGCAGATCAGCGAAACGAAGTTCCATTTATTGGCAAGAGGGTATACTGATTACGATACCCTCAAAAGCAGACTAGATAATGTTTTGAGCGAGATCCGACAAAATCAGTGATGCACAAAGAAACGTTAAGATATAAGAGTGGTTCTAGCTTATCAGATCATCACAATAGTTTTCGTATTCAAATCAAACACACATGAAGTCGATTTTTACTATCATGGCAGTATGCTGCGCTACATTTTCAATGGCGCAGAATGCCAAAATGGATTTCGAAAAGTATGAGCCCAATAGCACACTTGTTGTTCCGGAACATAAGATCACTCGCGCTAAATTTCCTTTTATTGATGTGCACAATCATCAATTCAACATGCCATCTCAGGATGTAAGAGCACTATTAAAACAAATGGATGAACTGAACATGCGAGTGATGGTCAACCTAAGTGGCAGAGGATTTAAATCAGTGAACGGGCAATTTGGTTTACAAGATCCACAGTATTTGGCTGATGCCATTGCCAATGCCAAAAAAGCAACGCCCAACCGAATCATTCATTTTACCAATGTTTCTTTCATTGGTGTGGGTGAGCCTGGATGGACCGAAAAAGCAGTGAAAGAATTAGAGAATGATGTAAAAGCAGGTGCCAATGGTTTGAAAGTGTATAAGAATTTAGGATTCTCTTTCAAAGACAATACCGGTAAACTATTGCGTATTGATGATCCAAGATTAGATCCTATTTGGGCGAAATGTGGTGAATTAAAACTACCCGTACTCATTCACAGCGCAGATCCGGAGCCATTCTGGCAAGCCTTGGATGATAAAAACGAACGTTGGCTGGAACTCGCCACCAGACCCGATCGTAAAAGAAGTGATACAGATCCTGCCCCATGGAGTGATCTGATTCAACAGCAACACAATATCATCAAGCGTCATCCAAAAACCAATTTCATAGCTGCACATTTTGGATGGTATCCGAATAACCTCGCCAAACTCGGCAGCCTACTCGATGCGATGCCCAATATGTATGTTGAATTTGGTGCTGTCATAGCAGAATTGGGCAGACAGCCCAGAATGGCCAAAGCGTTTTTTGAAAAATACCAGGATCGTATCATGTTTGGAAAAGACAGCTGGGTACCTGAAGAGTATGCTACTTATTTCCGCGTACTGGAAACCACAGATGAGTATTTCCCTTACCACAAAAAATACCACGCGTTCTGGAGAATGTACGGGATGGGGTTGAGTGATGATGTGCTGAAGAAAGTGTATTACAAAAATGCACTGCGACTGATCCCGAATATTGATAAAACTTTATTTCCTGATGAGATGAGTAAGCCACAGATGCACAGATTGGGTGTAATG
>JACVCQ010000447.1 GCA_016741945.1 Chitinophagaceae bacterium | reverse complement strand
CAGTAGGGGTGAGTTGCAGGCAAACTAGTACGAATCGATTGACAGTTTCTATTAATATTACGCTCAAAAAAAATATTGAAAACGAAACCAAAGATTTTGTTGTCAGCCGGAGTTTCGATTATAGTGCCAAGCTTGCGTTTAATACGGCTGAAGCCCAAATATTAGATGGAGTAGTAAGGATATTGGTAGATGAGATTTTTAATCGTATTTTCTCAGACTGGTAATCTATTAGTACATTTAATGCTATGAAATCCATACGGGATAAAGCCTTATTACACTTAACCGGACAATCGTCGCTTCCAAATGTTCCTATTGACCAGTTGGCCTCATTGGTTCAGAACTACCCTTATTTTGCTCCGGCAAATTTATTGTACAATGCAAAGTGTTTTGCTGAAGGTGCTGGATCTAACTACGAAGAATCCTTAGGAAAATCATTTTTGTTTACAGACAATCCATTATGGATATCTTATTTATTGCAAGAATCTATTGTACCAGAGGAAATCGGTATGCCTGAAACACCCGTGAATGACAGGCCTGTAGTATATTCTTCTAAGTCTATTCATATCCCAACAATAGATGATGTGAAGGATATCATCAAATCCATCGATCCCAGAAAAGTACCGGATAACCCACCGGAAGTTGATGATACAGAAGAAGAATATAAGGAACCTTCGGATGAATTACCCTTACCTGATAACAAATTGAGTGACCTATTATCTGAGCAATTAGCGGATTTTAAAAAACCGGTTGATACAACTGTACCATTAGAGATTGAAACTGAAAGATTGCATACGATTGATTATTTTGCCTCTCAGGGCATCAAAATTGATCTTTCTAAGATACCTCAGGATAAATTGACCTCCCAACTCCGCAAGTTTACAGACTGGCTGAAACAAATGAAGCATGCAAACAATGAACCTGCTGATCTTGGTACCGCATCAGATTTAGAGCAGGCAGTGGCTTTGATTGCTGAAAACTCAAATGAATCAAGGGAAGTTGTAACCGAAACCATGGCCGAGGTACTGGAAAAACAAGGGCAGTCAGACAAAGCCATTCAGCTGTACATTAAATTAAGTTTCATAAATCCTGAAAAATCCGCTTATTTTGCGGCAAAGATTCAACAATTAAAAGGTATATAAAATGATCATTTTGTTTCTGATTCTGATAGTGTTAGCCTGTGCGGCGCTTGGTTTTGTTGTACTGATTCAGAACCCTAAAGGCGGCGGTCTCTCTGCCAATGTTGGTGGTTTAAGTAATCAATTCATGGGTGTAAAACAAACTACCGATGTACTTGAAAAAGGTACCTGGTTATTTGCCGGTATCATTGCTGTTTTAGCACTAGTATCCAGCTTATTTTTAAAAGGTGGTGGAACGGTAGACAGTTCTGTATTACAAAAAGTAAACACAACAACCAATGCTCCTGCTCCTGCAGCTACTACACCTGCTAATACAACAACGGCTACTCCTGATACAGGAAAAAAATAATTTACTTCCCGGAAGTTAACAACCCTGCCTGTTCTACAGACAGGGTTTTTTGTTTAATTTGATGGTATGAAAAAAACAGTTGGATGGGTCATATTGATCCTATTGATCATTTTTGGCGTGTCTACTTGGCTCGTATTCGGTAGTAATACTTCTTTTACAGAAACTCAACGATATTTTATTATAGAGCCGGGTAAAACAGAGAAGTCGTTTGTTTTAAAAACCTTAAAAGAAAATGGTATTATTTCTCAAACATTTGGCTTATCAATGGTTGGGACGGTAAGTACAGTATGGAGTAAAATCAAACCGGGGAAATACGAAGTTAAAAAAGGGCAATCAGCCTTTGACATTGCCAGAATGTTACGCAATGGGAAACAAGCAGAAATAAAATTGGTAATCAATAAACTTCGTACCAAGGCTGATCTTGCAAAATTGATCGGGAAACAATTCAATACCGATTCAACAACGGTGATACAGTTTCTGCAATCGAATGACTCATTGCAACAATTGGGTACAGATACCACACAGTTGTTTACGACCATCATACCAGATACGTACATATTCTATTGGAATACACCCTTGATTAAAATCCTGAAAAAATTAAAAGATAATAGCGATGTTTTTTGGGAAAAGAATAATCGGTTGAGTAAAGCCACTGCGAAAGGGTTATCGAGAAATGAAGCCTATACTCTGGCATCTATTGTTGAAGAAGAAACCAATTTTGATAGTGATAAATACAAAATTGCCAGTGTATACCTAAACCGATTGGAAAAAGGGATGCCTTTGCAAGCTTGTCCCACCATTAAATACGCCATGCAGGATTTTACCATTACTCGTATTTATGAGAAATACCTATCCAACCCCTCTCCGTACAATAGTCATCGAAAAAAAGGATTGCCACCAGGTCCTATTTGTACACCTCTCCCTAAAA
>JACVCQ010000446.1 GCA_016741945.1 Chitinophagaceae bacterium | reverse complement strand
TGGCTCGAATATAACGCATAGCATAAGCTGTACCACATGCACCCAACCCGGTTTCTGCATCCATTAATTTCTCGTCTATATTGACAGTTTTTCCAAGCTGTTCGAATAAAGCAGTAACATAGGATCGTTGATCCTGATCTGCTTCAGATGCGCAGATACAGGTCATACTTTGTTGAATAGCAATTGCCGTATTCGGCATTACGCGGAACACAGTAATTTGATCACCCACAATCTCACGAATCTCTTTGATCCAAACACCGGTTACAACACTCACCAGGACATGTCGTTTTTCGTTCAACTCCGGTTTGAGTTGTGTTAATACTTCTTTTATTTGAAAAGGTTTCACTGCAAGTATGATACAATCTGCATACTTAACAGCTTCGGTATTATCATCACTAATGATTACCCCTTTTTCTTCCAGTGATTTCAGTGATTCAACGTTCCTCTTGGTAACGATGAGGTGTTCGGGTAAAATGAAGCCGCTGTTGATCAATCCTTCAGCCATGGCTACGCCCAAATTACCTCCACCAATGATGGCTAATTTTTTATTCATGTCGATTGCTTTTGTTGAGCTAATAGTTAATAGCTTATGGCATATAGGATAACACTTACAGTAATATAGCATTAGCATTAGCATTTGCCATGAACCATCAACTATAAGCTATTAGCTATGATCTATTAGCCATAATGCATACTGCTGATTCCAAATTTACCCCAAAGTTCTCAGATAGTTCCGGACATAATCATTAACGCCTGCTTCCAGAGTAGTGAAGGGGGCTGTATAACCTGCATTGCGCAGTTTTTGCATATTGGCTTCGGTAAAATATTGGTATTTGTCACGAATATCTTCCGGCATATCAATAAAATGAATCACCGGTTCCTTATCCAGACCGGTAAATGTGGCTTTTACTAGATCAATAAACGTTCTGGCTTGACCAGTACCTAAGTTATATAAACCATTCTTCTCCATAGACCATCGACCATGAACCTCCGAAAGGAGTCCTTTGGACATGGACTCATGTATCCATTCAATGACGCTCACTACATCTTTCACATAGACAAAATCACGGAGTTGTTCTCCATCTTTGAAATCAGGACGATGACTTTTGAACAGTTTTACGTAACCCTCTTTTTGAATCTGATTAAATGCATGCCATATCACACTGGCCATTCTTTCTTTATGATATTCATCAGGACCATATACATTGAAGAATTTAAGACCGGCCCAAAAAGGAGGATGTTCATGTTGCGCTAAAGCCCATTTATCAAATTCATTTTTGCTGATGCCATAGGGATTGAGGGGTTTCAATTTCGATACTACTTCATGGTCATCATCGTATCCAAATGCACCGTCTCCGTAAGTTGCTGCAGACGACGCATAAATAAGTGGTATTTGATGAAGGGTGCAGTACTGCCAAACCGCTTTTGAATATTCAACATTGAGTGTTTCATGAATACTATAATCAAACTCTGTTGTATCTGTTCTAGCGCCAAGGTGAATGATACATTCAATTTTGGGTTGATGGAGTTCTAACCAATCTATGAGATTGTATCGCTCAACGATATGCGCATAAGCAGTTTGTTCCCAGTTTTTTCTTTTGGCTTCAATTCCGAAATCATCCACTAGTATCAAATCCCTATTTCCCAGTTCATTCAGGTATTTCACCATACGAGAACCGATGAACCCGGCGGCTCCGGTGACAATGATATAGGAGGGATTTTCTGACATGATTATTTGATCAATTTTTCGATAGCAGTATCATACAAATTTTTCCAGACCTCAATACTGCCCCATGATTCGCCATTGACTTCGATATTACCTGCAGTAACCTTACCTAAAACAGTAACGGCCACACCTGCTTTTTGAGCTGCAGCTTCAATATCTGCTAATTGATGGTTACCACAACTTACCACAACACGACTTTGTGCTTCTCCAAACCAGAAAGCATCTTTACGAATAGCAGTATTGGCTTGCACTGCAAATCCGAGATTACAATGGAAACCGCTTTCCAATAAAGTGATCGCTAACCCACCTTCACTGATATCATGTGCACTGTTGATTTTCTTTTCTTTGATCAAAGAAGCGATTAATTGTTGAACTGTATATTCTTCATCCAGATCAAAATGTGGGGCGGGAGAAAATTCTACTTTTTTGAGTTTATGTAAGTACTCTGAAGAAGCAATATCATTTTGTTGTGTACCAATGAGTATGATCAGATCTCCTTCATTTTTAAAATCAAGGGTCATTTTTGCATGCACATCATCTACGATACCCACCATGCCAATGGTGGGTGTTGGATATACCGGACCATCAGGATTCTGGTTATAGAAACTTACATTACCACCTGTTACAGGGGTATTGAATTTTCTACAAGCATCACCCATACCTGTAACCGCTTTCACAAATTGATAATACAC
>JACVCQ010000445.1 GCA_016741945.1 Chitinophagaceae bacterium | reverse complement strand
CCTTTACGATCATTGAAATCCCCGGTTGCTTTCTCTTCCAACCCATCGATCGTTCTACAACCGTTGGATCTGTTTTGTCTGGTCTTACTGTACAAAGATGCATCCACACCACCCTTCCGATTCAGCATTTTGATATCGTTGTAGGAAGTAAACTCAAGAATTCGCAGGTTACGAAATGCTTTGTAAAAAGTAGTGTCTTCTTTGATCTGGTTTAATAACCTTCTATAATCAAAATTATTTCTTACCACTACTTCAGCCAAAGTGAAAGACTGATTATCTATTCGCACAGTAGTATCCTGTGCATGGGTGTTTGCAGCGAACAATAAAAACAATAATACATACAGTAGTGATCTCATTTTAATACGATCATTTTATAATCTACACGAGACTTGCCTTTACTGATATCGTTTAATTTACCCTGTAACATTTTACGGCGAAGTGGTTTCAAGTAATCGATAAAAAGTTTACCTTCTATATGATCGTACTCATGCAGAATGACACGAGCCGTAATACCTTTAAAAGTGTCTACTTGCAACTGAAACTGCTCATCCATGTATTCTAGTTGTACTTCTTCTTTACGCATCACATCTTCGCGAATATTGGGAATACTCAAACAGCCTTCATTATAAGGCCATTCTTCTCCGCCTAAGGAACGGATCTGTGCATTGATGAATACTTTTTTAATACCCGGCTCATCAGGATACTTCCCTTTATCTTCTGCTTCCATGTGTTCGAAGATTTGGGTACTATCCACCACAAACAAGCGAATATCCTTATTGATCTGAGGCGCAGCTAATCCTACCCCATTACTCGCATACATGGTTTCCCACATATCGGCGATAAGTTTGTCTAATCCCGGGTAATCAGCATTGATTTCCACTCCTTTTTTCCTTAAAACCTGTGCCCCATAGGCTACAATTGGAAGTATCATTGATTATTCAGTATTATTAATCGGCGAAAATACCCCGAATTTGGGCAACCAGCAAATGAGTGGGTATAACAAAAAGTGAAAGGTGAAAAGTGAAAAGTGAAAGGATAGTATCGATCATGCTTTTCACCTTTCACTTTTCACCTTTCCCCTTTCACCCTCTTCTCTCCAAATACTCCTGCAACATCATCGTAGCAGCAATTTGATCTACATTGCCTTTCACCTGTCTATCCTTTTTCTTCATCCCCATATCAATCATGGCGCGAGAAGCCATTTTCGATGTGTAGCGTTCGTCAACGGTTTCAATGGGTATCTGAGGAAACTCTTTTTTCAATTTTTGAATAGCAGTTTTTACCAATGGGGTAGCATGTGTAGGTTTATCGTCTAGTCCAAGTGGCTCACCAATGAGTATCAATTCAACCTGTTCAGACTGTGTATATTTTTTCAAAAAAGGAAAAAGCTCTTTCGTATCAATCGTCGTCAATGCACTGGCAATGATCTGTAAAGGATCTGTTACTGCCAATCCAGTTCTTTTCCCGCCATAATCGATACAAAGAATTCTTGCCATGAAGCTGGTAGTTCCGGATTGTGTTTGCCGGAGATTAAATGCGAAATTAGGGAATTAGCTGATGGCTTATCGTTCATAGCTGATCGTAAGACGATATAAAACTATTTTCCATCACCTATAAGTAATAAGCTATAGGCTACATAAACATCGCCGCAATCACCAATACACCAAACACCACACTGGCAATGCCATTGGCGGTCATGAAAGCGATGTTGACGCGGCTGAGGTCATTCGGTTTTACGATGGAGTGTTGGTAGATGAGCATGCCACAAAATACTGCAGCACCAATCCAGTACAGCCAATGAAACTCACCATACATTCCTGCTATGATGATACAAGCAGCGCTGAAGAAATGTAATACCATGGATAACTGCAAGGCTCTTTCCTTACCTAAGGATGCCGGTATGGAATGCAATTGTTGCGATTGATCAAACTCAACGTCCTGCAGGGCATAAATAATATCAAATCCACTCACCCAGAAAATGACAGACAAGGAAAATAAAATAGGTAACACATCAAATACTCCTGTCACCGCCAAATAAGCACCAATGGGAGCCAATGCCAATCCCAATCCCAAAACCAGATGACATAACATCGTGAATCGTTTGGTATAGCTGTAAAATAATATCACAAACAAAGCAACAGGTGATAAATAAAAACAAAGTGGGTTGATAAACCAGGTGGCTATAACAAACAAAACAACATTCAATATCACAAATCGTAAAGCACTTTCCGGAGATATGATTCCCTTGGGTATTTCACGAATAGCGGTACGAGGATTTTTAGCATCAAAAGCACGATCAAGGTAACGGTTAAAAGCCATGGCAGCACTTCTGGCTGTGATCATGCAAATAATGACCAAAAGAGCGGTTACAATAAACGGATGTAAATAACCAACCAACTGATTTTGCAAATAGTTATCATAAACAGGA
>JACVCQ010000444.1 GCA_016741945.1 Chitinophagaceae bacterium | reverse complement strand
TGGTAGCACCTGGCTTTGGTCATCGTGGTATTGAAGGTAAGATCACAGCTGTACAATATGCCAGAGAAAAAGGGTTGCCTTTCTTCGGTATTTGTTTAGGTATGCAAATGGCTGTGATTGAATTCGCAAGAAATATCTTGGGTCTTAAAAACGCGCACTCCATGGAAATGGATACTTCTACAGATCATGCAGTAATTAATATGATGGAAGAGCAAAAAAAGATTAAGATGATGGGGGGTACCATGCGATTAGGAGCTTATCCTTGCGAAATCAAAGAGGGAAGTTTGGCGCATACTATATATGGACAAACGAACATTTCAGAGAGGCATCGTCATCGCTATGAATTCAACAATGATTATTTTGATCAGTTTGAGTCGAATGGAATGATGGCTAGTGGACGCAATCCTGAAACCGGACTAGTAGAAATCATGGAGATTCCTTCACATCCATTTTTTATTGGTGTTCAGTATCATCCGGAATTGAAAAGTACAGTTGAAAATCCTGCTCCGCTATTTGTACATTTTATTGCTGCAGCTAAAAAATACAATGAGCAGCGAAGTCAAAGTAAAAAGCCCAGTCTGCAAGGCGAAAAATAAATATCGTAGTAATATCAACATCGATATATTATAGCCCCGATAGACATCGGGGCTTTTTGTAATCTTCTATTCTCTTTTTTCGCCTGATTTTATTTCGGTGCAATTTAAACTTGCGCCTTGCTACTTGGAACTTCCTTGTTTCCTGATACTTATTTCTTGATACTTATTTTTTTATTCTCTCACTCTTCTTGTTGCATCATCATATTTCTTTTGAGGTCTTTCCAGGTGTCATCTAGCGACTGATCACTTTCTTTTTTCCAAACAGTAATTTGTTCTTTCATTTTATCTTTTCTTTCAGAGGCTGTTGTTTTAAAAAACTCCTTGATGAATTCTCTATCTTGCTCAAAAGCAGTTTGGTTGTATAGTTCTTTTAAATCTAATTCTCTCTTATGATTACTTTGTGTAAGTGTTGTTTCTAATTCCTCACGTAGTCTTACTTTTTCATCATAACTGCCATTAGGTAATAATATTTTTGCAATTACGGGCATGAGTTCTATCAACATTAAAATTGCGACCAATAAATAGTATCGTATGGCAACAGCAGTATTGTTACTAACGAGATTATTCAGTGCCTCAATTCTTGTGATAAAACCGTTGTTCAATAAGGCTTCAAAATTGGCTTGCTCTTTTTTGATATTACTCTCTATTAAGAAAAGAGAGCTGTCTATTGAAGCCAATTGTGGCTTTAGTTGGTTTTCAAGGATACGATAGTCGGTATCCAATTGTAAGTATTCTTTTTGTTTGGCTTGTGCAATATCTTTCAATCCAATTTTGCCACTTCCTCCAGTACCATCAGTTTCAGAGATGAACCGATCTCTAGCAATACTTACTTCCTGATAGCGGGATGAAAGTCTTGTTTCTATTTGATTTTTTTGATTAAGCAATTGTTTTTTAGCAGATGCATATACTGTATCCTGACTGGCTCTTTTTTCCCTTTTTCTTTTTTCATTATCGATAGATGCCTGCACCTTGATTTCTTTATCGAATAGATATAAAAGAGCAGGTTGTGCCATGAATAATCCTATCGTTAAAGCTAACGCGATACGAAACAATACAGGAATGAATTTCTTTTTGTTATTTCTGGAAATTCCCTTGATCAACGCTCGATCAATGGTTAGAACGATACCTCCCATGAAAATTCCAAGTGGTACAGCAGCTATCCAAGATCCTGTTACTGTAGAAAAGAAATAGGTCCATGCTAGTGTAGCAAACAACCAGGTACCCAGTACCGTCATTCCTACAATTGCATACCTATTTCGATCAATCACACAGGTTTTGATCAAATCTTCTTCAGCAGTGGATAACCACCATAAAAATCGATGCCATTTGGTAGTAGGTACACTATTCTCCCTTTCGGAAATGGTTACATATTCAGTCATACAAAGGTTTTAAGCAATAAAATGGGTAGAAGTTGGAAATCTGCCTTTGGTTGAAGTGGGAGAGATGATAAAGAAACAACGATTTTGCCTGATTTCTACATTTTGCACCCATTTTGGGCTGATTTTAACGGTAGGAAACTTAGGGTTCTAATCTTCCCCGCAAATATTACCTTTGCCCCTCAATTCGAAACTAGTATGAAGACGGACAAGAATACGGTCATTGGGTTTGTTTTATTGGGTATTTTGTTTTTCCTGTATTTCTGGTACAGTAATAAGCAACAAACGGCCTTGGTAGAAATGAAAAAAAGACAGGAAGACTCTATTGCCAGAGTAAATGCCGCAAAATTACCTGTGGTGGATAGTGCAACGCTTCAATTAGATTCTCTGAAAAGAGACTCATTGAGTAAAGTGGTCATGGCAGGAGATTTTACGGCTGCTGCTATCGGTACTGAAT
>JACVCQ010000443.1 GCA_016741945.1 Chitinophagaceae bacterium | reverse complement strand
GAATAATACTGCTGTTACTACGGAGGGTGTTTTTAAAGTACCCGGATGCATACAAGATGTGCTAAGTTCTATTTATTATGCCCGTAATATTGACTTCAATAAATACAAACCAGAAGAAAAGATTCCATTCGCAATGTTTTTGGATAATGAGGTATATAATCTATATATCAAATATTTAGGTAAAGAAACCATTAAAACCAAATACGGAAAATTCAGGGCTATCAAATTCAAACCACTATTGGTAAAAGGAACCTTATTTGAAGGAGGCGAGAAGATGACTGTTTGGGTCAGCGATGATCCGAATCATATTCCTTTAAGAATCGAAAGTCCGATTATAGTGGGCAGTGTGAAGGTAGATATGATGCAATACAGGAATTTACGTTATCCTTTAAGTTCCATGATCAGTTTTAACCGTTAATGGCAATAGATTTTTCTGTAGCTCGATGGTGCATAGAGCGCCTATTCACATTTTGATGCAACTGAGATCTTTTATAGAGTATTCGGCAAATAATGACTACAAATAAGCTTGCCAATACCATACCTCCTGTTAATCCCCATACAAAAGAATCGTAATACTGTTTACCAATATAGGCACTAAAAACAATTGTAGCTGCGGAGATAACTCCGGAAATAGCTGCGATAACTGCATTGCCATCACGATTGGATATTTCTATTCTGGCATGGCAGGTATCGCAGTTAATAGCGGAAAAATTGTTGAGCAAAATAAATTGCCGGAAAGATATCCGACTTCCGCAGTTCGGACATCCTACTACCTGGTTTTTGGACATTGGATTTTAAAATTGCTTGTTAAAGCTAGGATTCGATTGTAAACTTAATATGAAACAACCGAAATAACTGTCTGAAAAACACCGATTCTCAGCCGTTTTTTCACGGATTTTTTATCAAAAAAATCAGGCGTTTTACTACAAAGTATAAAGGTTACAATGTGTGGAGTGCAAAAGTTTCTGCTACCCGAACGCCTTTTTCAGTCATTTGCAAGGTGCAGCACTCATTGAAATAGTCATGCTCAAAGTATAATATGTAGTTATTCGCTACAGCTTCTTGTAGGAAATTTCTCTTTTCGTGTAGTGTTGTTAGCGGAAACATATCGTAAGCCATCACATAAGGAATCGGTAAATGAGCCGCTGAAGGGAGAAGATCTGCCATATAAAGAAGAGTATACCCTTTATATTGAATCTGTGGCAACATCATTTTTTCTGTATGCCCATTGACAAATCGAACTGAAAAACGATTGAATAGTTCAACGGAATGTAAGGCACCATCTTCACGAAAACCGGTAGCCGGACTTTCTACAAAGTGTAATTGTCCGCTCTCTTGTATGGGTAAAATATTCTCTTTAAGAAAAGACGCTTTTTCACGGTCATTGGGTTTTACCGCCCAGTTCCAATGGCGTTCATTACTCCAATAAATAGCATTTTTAAATGCCGGAACCAGTTGATCTCCCTCTCGAATGATACTACCACCACAATGATCAAAGTGAAGATGGGTAAGAAAAACATCTGTAATATCATCTCTATGAAAACCACAACGCGCCAGTGATGTATCCAGTGTATCATCACCATGCAGGTAATAATGACCAAAAAATTTGGCATCTTGTTTATTCCCCATCCCATTATCAATCAATATCAGCTTATTGCCATCCTCAATCAATAAACAACGCATGGCCCATGAACACATATTATTTTCGTCAGCAGGATTCAATTTATTCCACATACTTTTAGGCACAACACCAAACATTGCACCGCCATCCAATTTAAAATTGCCACTATTGATTGAATACAATTTCATAAATCAGTTTACTTTTCCTTGTTTATGTTTTGTAGCGGAGGCAAAAGTGAGTAATATCAGCCCAATTACAAAGAAAACAACCAATGCTAATACTGAATTACGTTGTGAGCCTGTATATTCATTGATATATCCAAAGCTAAACATACCAATCACTATCGCAATCTTCTCTGTTACATCATAAAAACTAAAGAAAGAAGTGGTGTCATTTGTCTCAGGCATCAGTTTCGCATACGTACTTCTACTGAGCGATTGAATACCGCCCATTACAAAACCTACCAACACTGCCAATGCATAGAACTCATTCACACCGTCACGAGGTAATAGATAGCCAATGATACAAAGTATAATCCACAATGAAACCGTTACCATCAGAGCACGAAAATTGCCCAATTTATCAGAAAGTTTAGCGATGGTATATGCACCGGGTATAGCCACTAGCTGAATAATTAATATCGCAATGATGAGATTCTGGGTGGGGATATTCAATTCACTTTTACCATATAAAGTGGCAGCAAGCATCACTGTTTGAACCCCCATATTATACAAGAAAAATGCTGCGAGATAACGTTTCAATACAGGAAGATGTGTCACTTGCTACCATACTTTATTGAGCTCTTTATATC
>JACVCQ010000442.1 GCA_016741945.1 Chitinophagaceae bacterium | reverse complement strand
TAAGCTACTCTATGCGAGTTTGGGAAATTCAGATAAAGCTTACATCTTCTTCAAAGTATCATAGGAACCAAATCTTAATCCTCCATTCAGGGTCATCGCTGAAAATAAAGGAGGAACCAACCCTTATTTTGCAACCGGTGCTGGAGGTATTTTACAAAGTGTATTGATGGGATTTGGTGGTATTGATATATCTTCTAAAGGGATTATACAAACCAAATCCGTATTACCTAAACACTGGAAAAAACTAACACTTAGTGGTATCGGACCCGACAAAAAAACCTTGGTGGTTCAGTAAAAACAATTATTTTTAGTGGGTTGAAAAGGATTGCTACGATAGTATCCCTTAGTTTGCTGCTCTTTAGTTTGGGCGGTTATAGAATGCTGTTGAACTATATGGAAACAGCTTCTGATAAGGCGTTTCAAGCAAACCTTTATGATGATATCTACGATGAAGCTATGTTATTGCACATCAAAGTGCCTGCCAGCACACCTTACGGTAGCAATTCCGAGCAGTTTGAAAACGCATCGGGAGAAGTAGATATCAATGGCATTACTTATCATTTTGTAAAAAGACGTTTCTACAAGGACTCATTAGAATTATTGTGTGTACCGAATATTCAAAAGATCGGTATCAGAAATGCGCGGGATGATTTTTTTCGCTTAGCGGGTGATTATACCAATGCAAACAGTACTCAAAAATCTTCCAATCAGCATACGGTTCTGAAATTCTCTATTCTGGACTTTACCGGAGATCATTCTTTTGCTTGGCAGTTTAGGGATGCTAACCTGTGTCAGGTTCATGTTGTGAATCAAGAAACCGCTTATTTGTCTGTTTATGTAAATCGTTTAGAACGCCCGCCACAAGCTTAATGCTGGTTCATTAAGCGAATATTTTTTATCTGATTTTATTTTTTAAACCGGTTTTATGAAAAAGCTCATTGGTGGGCTCATGCTGCTTATATGCATTCAGTCATGTAAACAGTCAACTGAGTACAAGAATTTCCTGCATGATCCTGCCCTTTTTAGTCATACTGTTCATGAATTGAATACCGTAGTGATGGGAAATAATTTCCCTCCAATGGTTGCATCACGAAACTATGCGTATGCTGCCATTGCAGCGTATGAAGTCATAGCTGCTGCCTATCCTGATCAGTATACTTCTTTGGGCGGACAACTCAAGGGACTTCAACAACCCAATATTTCTGCCATTGATGCGGAAGCCGATATTGAGTTGGCCACATTACTGGCCTATATGAAAGTAGGAGAGTCGGTCACTTTTCCGGAAGGGAGTATGAAATTGTATGAAGACAGTATCCTACAAGTAGCCAGAGACAAGGGCTTGAGTAAAAAAATGGAAGAGGCTTCCAGAAAACTGGCTGATAGTATCAGTATACATATTATCCGTTGGAGTAAGAAAGATAACTATCTCGAAACCCGCGGTGCAGAAAAATATGCTGTTAAAAAAATACCCGGGCGCTGGGTACCCACTCCTCCTATGTATGCCACTGCGGTTGAACCTCATTGGGATGAAATAAGAACTTTGGTAATAGATAGTGCCGGAATTTTTGATCCGCCACCGCCACCGGTTTTTAATATGTCAGATAAGAAAAGTAAGTACTATCAGGAAGTGATAGCCATAAAAAATGCCATTGATAGCCTAACACCAGAGCAGAAACATATTGCAGAATTTTGGGATGATAATCCGTTTAAAATGAATGTAACCGGACATGTGATGTTTGGCAGTAAAAAATTCTCACCTCCGGGTCACTGGATGAGTATTGTAGGAATTGCCGGAAAGAAAGCCAATGCTGATTTCGCAACACATGTATACGCAGTAGCAAAAACAGCTATTGCTTTATTTGATGCATTTATTCAATCTTGGTATGTGAAGTATAAATACAATACTGCGCGTCCGGAAACGATTATCAATGAATACATTGATCCCAACTGGAGACCCTATTTACAAACTCCTGCATTCCCGGAATATACTTGTGGACATTCAACTATATCATCAGCTGCTGCAGAAGCACTGACGAGTGTATTCGGAGATAATTTTGCATATACTGATTCTACTGAATTGGAATTTGGCATACCCAATCGTTCATTTACATCATTCAGACATGCTGCTGAAGAGAATAATTGGGCAAGGTTTTATGGTGGCATTCATTATCACAGCTCCTGTATTGTTAGTACCGATTTAGGTCAACGTGTCGGCAGGCTCATCGTTGACAGACTTAAAATGAAGAAATAACGATAACAGACAAATAGCCATTGAATGGATTACACATATAGCATGTGATTCATCGCTATGCCTAAAACCAAAACAATGAGATCTTTAATTTTTATAGTATTCTTTTCATTCTTTGTATATACTGATGCCAACTCGCAAGGTTGTGTAGCCATACGTGGTGTGGGAGGTATGTGTACCATTGATCACAAG